>JBFRWR010000282.1:0-2821 GCA_051439685.1 Trichodesmium sp. | reverse complement strand
TGATTAATGTGGCTATTGCTACGATACCTGCTATTCCTGCTAGGGAACGGGAAGTTTTTTGTGATTGTGATTCAGACACGAGTACAATATAGTAATGTTGTTTAAATAAGTTTAATCACGATTCGGTCTTGATGGATAGGAAACCGGAGATTTGTTTTTTTATCTATTTCAATTTAGGATTTAACTAAATTTTTAAGTCATATCATTTTCTAAAATTTTTGATATATAAAAGACTTATTGAGTCACTAATAATTATTCAACATGGGATTCTACTATTGATGAGTTTTTAAGAAATAGAAATTTCCAAAATCTTGTTCCTTTTCGGAATTATGGAGAACATGGGGGTTTACCTAATTTAGAACATTCTCGCTTTGGTTTAAGTAAGGTTCATCGAGCTGATATTCTTTACGATAAATTAGCTTTTATGCCAATTTATGCTGGGGTAGATAAATTTCAAATCTGGAGATTATTTAGAGAAAGATTGCAAGCGAGATTAAAAGGTATATTGCGTTTACTTATTGGTAAGTATTTACGATTGAAAGTTGTTAGAGGTTCTAGTTTTCCTCTAAAATTAATTTGCTTTGCAGTTTTACGGCAATTATCTTTAAGAATTTAGGGTATAGGAGGGGGAAGTGTGGGGAGAAGCTACAAAACTATAAACCAGAAAATCAGGTTGATCAAGGTGACTTAGATACTTCTGAATTAGGAAATGATAGCTGATAGACTGTTTGTAAAATAAGTATTAAGATATTTGTGAAGCAACTAAATATTCAACCTAGAGTAAGCCTAGAGATGTAAATCAGTCTACAGTTAGGGAGTATGGGTATTCATACTCCTAAAGTTATGGTGAAAAATAAGTGACAAATCATTGTGTCTTTACCTGTCTTCCCTATTCTCTAAAATAGATAAATTTTCGGCTTTCTTCAAAATTTAGATGCCCCTTTTTTTAGGAAAATATTGTTCCTGTATTAGCTGAATTTTATTGAGATTAAACTTGATATCCAATTTGTTTGAGTTGATTTCCGGCAATTTGATTAAATTTATTTATTTGTTCTGAAGTTAATTCTTGTTTATATCTATTTATTCTGGAGCTATTAATTGGTTTAGATAATTGAGCAAATTCTGGTCTTTTGCTGTTAGTAATTGTATTTTGAGAATATTGACTTGAATCTAATTGGCTAGGAAGGTAATCTTCTTCCAAAAAATTCATTACTTGTTTAACTACTGCTTCTGGGTTTAAAGTTAATTCTTCATATTTAACATCTAAAATATTTGAATTATTGCCTTGATTTAATCTAGCATCTACACATTTTTTCCAATATTTAGCATATTTTTCAATACTTTTTCCTTGAACTACATTCACATGATTACGAGCGGAACAATAACAATCTCGACCATCGCGATACATATTAATAAACTGGGAATTGGGAAAATATTTTGTTAAAAAATCTATTCTCAATACATGAGGTGGTGTTTTTTCAATAAATCTAGTTCCGCCAATTTTTTTTAAGGTACATTCTGCTAATCTATCAAAATAATCTACAATATCGTGTGATTCTTTCTGAATATATTCTATTTCTGATTGAGTAAGTTCAGAAAATGGCAGACTAAATACCTCTTTATACATAAAGATACCTGTTTCATAACCAGGACCTGTTAAATTTGGATGTACTCCTAATATTAATTTCATTAGAGTCGTTCCACTTCTAGGAGCGCCCAACACAAAGATATGTCTTTGATCAGATTTTGACTTGGGAAAACGCCAAATAATATTTTTAGGAATGCGAGCCGGATTTCTTAGTAATGTACTTATTGTTTCTGTTACAGTCATAAAAAAATTCAGGTTTTTCAATTTTTTTTACGAACAATAATATGTTAGATTTTTTTATACCTATACATATTTACAAAATAACAATTATTAACTTAATCATCTAAAGTATAATATTATTATTTCATTAAATTAGTCTATATGGTAACTTTTTCAGGACGATTTGTCAATAACCTATTTTGTGATTCGTAGAATAATTTGATTAATAATTTTAAATTAACTTTCTTATTTTGAAATTAAGATAATTTATTACTAAATCATTATGAATAATCCCTCAAACTTCTCTTATAAATATCCTACTCTTGAACCAGGAATTTTAATTAAACGTTATAAAAGATTTCTGGCAGATATAGAGTTAAAGTCTGGAGAAGTTATTACTGCTCATTGCCCAAATACAGGTCCGATGACTGGAGTTTCTACCCCAGGAAGTAATGTAATGGTTTCTCATAGTAATAATCCGAAAAGAAAATTGGCCTATACTTGGGAATTAATTCAAGTAATGGATAACGAACCGACTTGGGTGGGAATTAATACAGCGTTGCCAAATCGAATTATTAAGTTAGCTTTGGCAGAATATTTGTTTCCTGAATTAGGAGATTATCAGGAAGTTAAAACGGAAGTTGTTTATGGTAAAGAAAGGAAAAGTCGGGTAGATTTTAAGTTAATTAGTGAGACTCAAAATATTTATCTTGAGGTGAAGAATACTACTTGGGCAAATCAACGAGTTGCTTTATTTCCAGATACGGTTACAGAGAGAGGGCAAAAACATTTACGGGAATTAATGGAAGTAGTTGAAAAAGGGGAAAGGGCGGTATGTTTGTTTTTGATAAATCGTGGTGATTGTTATCAGTTTTCTCCAGGAGATATTGCTGACCCTAATTATGGTAAACTTTTGAGAGAAGCTGTTACAAAAGGAGTAGAAATTTTGCCCTGTAGATTTAAAGTTACTCCCCAAGAAATTCAGTATTTGGGTCTAGCAGAATTTAGTATTTG
>JBFRWR010000281.1:0-6625 GCA_051439685.1 Trichodesmium sp. | reverse complement strand
TTTGTTTTTGCTCTGGTGTCATATTTTGGATATGAGCAGAATCAATATTTTTGATATTTTCTCCCATCTGTGTCAACTGATTGTGCATTTGTTCTAAATCTTGCCCGTTGTGGTGGTGCATTTGAGAATGGTCTTGTGCCAATTTTATCAGTGATTTTTGCTGAGTTTGAGCAACCGAAGGCATGACATCTAAGAATGAAATTGTGATGCCAATTATGGCTGTAGTGATAATAGTTTTAAAAGAGCGATGGTTGCCTAATTGATTTTTTAATTGATAGGACATATTAATATTTTTTCCAAATCAAACTAATTTTTTTTTACTAAACGCTAGTTTGACTTAAGAATATGAAATTGGGATGAAATATCAACGAATTTTTTTGGGAATTTTAGTAGTTATAATCTATGAAGCAACAACAGGAGTATTTCAAAAATTTATTAATAGTGGGTTACGGTGCAATTCAAAATTTATTGGTATATCTCCAAAATCAATCCCGCACCTAACCCACCCTACGAAATAGATAATTTTATGATGGGGAAAGGTATGAGATAGTCATTAAGAATTTTAGATTGACATTTCATCCTAATTTCATAAATGCCATGTATCCTAAGTATTGATTGCCTAAAAACAGCTCATTGAATTTCAAATGTTTGATGATAAGACCTGAAAAATTGAGTTTATTAGCGAAGAACAATCAGGTTTTTATTCAAAATATTAGAAATCTTCTCTAATAGGAGTATAAAACATAATGCACACTATATCTTTACTAGCTCATGCTCCAGAGTTTCATGTACCTAATAAAAATGATGATTCAAAAGCAGAAGTAAAACAAGTAGAAAATAATTATGTTGATAAAAAACCAGAAAATCAAACACAAAAAACTTCTGCTCCAGAAGTGGAAATTCAAGTAGAAACAGTTGTAGAACAAAAAGTTATCAATTCAGTTGATTTGCCTCAAACAAATATTTTTATGCCACAGCCTGGATAAATTGTTTTTTTACTGTTATTAACTATGCCATTTTTACTATTTTCAATGAAGCGGTATATATTTAGATAAAGTTATATAGTAATTGTAAAAAAAATATTATTCTGTACCTATTTATTATTATACGATTTGCCCAAAATAACGATATAGATGAATCTAATTTATAGGATTTTTATAGACAAAAAATCTACATAAAAATTTGACTTTAATAACTAAAAATTTTAAAAAATTTTCTTGGATAATACTAATTTTATCCATTTTTAATTCACTGGATTATTTCTGATATAAAATCAACCACAAATAAGACTTAAACTATGAAAATTAATAAAGTCAGACTGCGCCAACTTCACTATTTGTTTGCGCCAATAATGTTATTCCCTGTACTACTTAGTTTAATTACAGGTTCTCTATTTCAAATATCAGTTATTACTGGTCAAGCTAATGATTTTATTTGGCTATTGGAATGGCATAGAGGCAAGTTTGGGAGAATGAATTTAGAGATGATTTATCCATTTTTAAATGCCTTTGGAATTTTCATGCTGGCAGTGACAGGAATTATGATGTGGTTCCAAATTCGCCGACAATATAAGAGATAACTAAAACAAAATATTTACTAAAATTTTAGTTGCTTAAACATAGCAATCCTAATTTAATTTGTAATATTTTAGTGGTAGTTATAAGTCAGAAGTAGTGGAGTATAAAGCCATAATTTCAAGGATTTTCAGTGTATATGAACTGTGATGAAATTTTTCACAACCTATGCAGGAATTGCTAAATCTTCTGAAAGTTAGTACTACTAACCTAAATATTCAAACTTTATATACTCTATCTGAAGCTTGAAAATTTTGGGTAGTAGGCAATATAGAATAGCGGTACGACCTTATGGATATATCATCCACCCAGGAACGTGTACCAAGACAGAGAACAGATTTTATATTAGTCTTGATCGGTTTTAAATGTTATTATTCCCAAGATAATATTTCTATCTAATCCTACTAAATTACCAAAAATTTGATATTGCCACATCCGATCGCTAAGACCCAAAATCGAATTTTATACACCTAACATATCTATAGAAATAATTGTTCCTATAGGTACGGGTTGAGCAAATTCTAATCCTGCTATTTCCTTGTTAATTTTAGTATTTGCTTGGATTGAATTTCCCATAGAATCAGTAACTTTTACACCTCGATGAATCTTGAGTTGTTCAGGTAACTCTTGAGAGAGTTTAGTTAATGGTTTTCGTTCAACGTGAGCTTCAAAATGATGGTTAGTTAAGCCTCTTGTCCCATAACTTGAATGAGTATTAGCATGAATAATATGATGACTATTTGTATCTCCTGATGTACCAGTAGCTTTGACATCAGGAGCGACAAGAGCAAGAAACAAAATTATTTAAATTGGGAATATTAGTCTCTTCATTTCCTTATTTAAACTCTACTTGAATACTCTTTCAATGTCAAAGAAAATTATGAAATAAAGATGATTTTTTTTGATAATTGTGTAAAGTTATCTTGTTAGTAAAATAACTGTAGTTTAAATCCCATAGAATAACTATAAAACCTATGGAATTATATTTGAGATTTATTGGATATTATTCCCCATTGAAAAAAAATAGATTATCCCTATTTATCCACAGGATTAAAGCGATAACCTAAACCATAAACTGTTTCAATTAAATCTCCTCCTCCACTCGCCCCCAATTTACGTCTTAATAATCTAATTTGAGCAGCAACAACATTACTTATTGGTTCCGCATCTAATTCCCAAAGTTGAGTTAAAATTTGGTCTCGACTGAGAATTTGGTGAGGATGTCGGAGAAAATATTCTAGCAATACAAATTCTTTATGAGTCAGATTAATTACTTGTCGATCCTGATTTTTATTAATGAAACAAATAGTATTAGTACCATAGTCTAGAATTAGATTTCCTACTTGTAATTTTTGAGGTTGAATTTCAGGCGATCGCCTTTGTAAAGCTCTGAGTCTAGCTAATAGTTCTGGCATTCCAAAAGGCTTAACTAAATAATCATCTGCTCCTGCATCTAATCCCATTACTTTATCTGCCATACTATCTTTTGCTGTTAACATCAACACAGGTAAAGCACTATTTTTTTGTCGCAAAAATTTGACTAATTCTAACCCTGATAAACCAGGCAGCAACCAGTCAATAATAGCAAGGCGATATAAGGTAAATTGACTTTCTAAATATTCCCATGCTATTGCGCCATCAAACGCCCAATCAACTACATAGGATTCTTGATGGAGAACCCGTTTAATTGCTGCTCCTAAATCTGCTTCATCTTCGACTAATAAAATTCGCATTTTTTGATTAATATGATTCTAACTGTGCATTCAAAGTTTTAACAATTCGAGCGCGTGTTTCTTCTAAATGTGCCCTAGTATAATCATCCATTTTTTTACTCCGTTTTTTAATCATCTTCTCCAAATCTTCATTCAGTTGCCGCAGTTGATACCAAGCTAAACTCCGAGCATCTTCAGGTACAGTCCGATAACGCAATACCATTGAAATTAAGAGATTTAGATGTTCACGCTGTAGGGAACGACGTATACCAGAAATCTCAACTTCTCCCCGACTCGGTTGTAAAATTTCAGTCCAAATACTATTTTCTATAGTCTGAAAAAGTTCTGGTAGCTTCAAAGCATTATCTGGTGTTGTCTTTAACTCCAAGTCTCGTAGACGAGTCAGACGAATATCAGAAAATAGCGATCGCAAAATTACCCGTTGTAGGAACAAAATATTATCTTGAATTGGATAATCTAGAGGAAATACTACAACAGGACTGCCCCAATGTCGCCAGCGCGATGGTGCTAGCTTATTTAGTAAATCTGGTGAGAATTGAAACGCATTCTCAGCAAAAACATATTTATCTAGTATTTCTAATGCTTGACGCTGTTTCTCTACAGGGATTGGTTCAAATGGCAAAAGCCCATTGGTGTTTTTTGTGTTCTCTCGATTAAATGACTGCCCCCCCACATACAAAGTAGTATCCATTATTTGCCGGAAATAATAGAAAAATACTGTATCAAACATTACTCTGATATCGCTATAACTTTCATCATTTCTGGGAAAACGATTTTCTAGACTTTGCCAAATATTTCTGGCATTATCTAATTGCCACTGGGAGTAAATCAATATATTGTTACTGAGGTCAAATACATTTGCTGCTGGGTCTAGAATATCGTAAGAATCTTCATCTGCTGCATAAGATAGTGATAGTTCTGACTGTGTAGCTCTCCTGGCAATTTCTTGTAAGAAATTTTTTTCACTAATGTAGTTATTTATGCCACTAGGTTTGTAACCATACTCTATCGCCCACTCATCATAAGGACCGACTACAATGGGAAAATAGTCTCCTTGTGTTGTTCCCTGGGGAGCGATATTAACTGGTACATAATCCATTACAGATGCAACCAAACCTTTAGTATGAGTAATACTGGTATCGTTCAACTGTTCTGGTTCTAACATAGTGCTGCCGTGGAAATTATGTCTGAGACCAAGAGTATGACCTACTTCGTGAGCAGTCAGATATTTTAAGAACTGATTGACATATTTTTCCATTTCTGTACTATTAGGTCTGACGTTTTGCAAAACGTCCATTGCTACTGCTCCTACTGCTAGCTGTTGAGATGAGTTCCAACCAAAACAAAAGTGTTCTGATGAGTGGGAGTTTGATAATAATGGGTTCCGAGCAGATTGATATTTTGTTTGCCAAGAATCAGGAATTAGAGATTCCATATTTTCATCAGAAATATTTGCTTCTTTCTGATTACTAGGATTTCCTAAATAACGGGAATACATATCTAAAATACAGGGATTATAACTTTTGCCATCCTTCGTTTTAAAAGTCTTAGCGAGAGATTGATTTTGTAAAATTAGACTACCTATTTTCCCATATTTAATATCGCGAATTATACCTGCGTCTAAAATAATATCTGCATCTAAAATTTCTCCTGTTAATGGATTGACACGGGAAGGACCTAAACCTCGAAACCAAGAGTCAAAAGTAGTAGACCAACGAATAGTATGATAACGAATATCAGCAGGATCCCAAGTAGCATCATCAGGCATTTGTTTGACCTGAATAGCATTAATAAATCCGGCTTTTTCAAAGGCTTTATTCCACATTAATATCCCTTTCCTGATAGCATCTCGATATTCAATTGGTACCGTATTTTCTATCCAGAATGTTATTGGTTCTAAGGGTGGTGATAAAGGTGCGCTGGGAATTTGTTTTTCTAGATGCCATCTCCTAATATAACGAACAAATGGTTGCCGACGATTATTATCAGAAATATCTTGATAAGCATGAATAAAATACCCTACTCTTTCATCTGCCAGTCTAGGAATATAACCATTATTGATTGGTAATTCTGAAAAACTATAGCGAACTCTAAGATTAAAAGCACGACTATCTGGAACAGATTCTAAATATACTGTATTATCTTCATTTAAAATACTATAAACTGACTCTAATTCTATATTTAAAGGAAATGCTTTAGCATCACTAATATAAGATTTTGTACTATCAATTGAATAATCATAAGGTAAGGCTTCTTCTAATGATGGTAAGTTTAAATCTCCCATCAATAAATTTGCTAAATTAATTAGTATTGTTTGTGTTTGAGGATTAGTTGCTTCGATAGGCAGTGAATATAAAACTGAATCACTAAAAGAACGTTTAATTGAACGATTTTGTGGGTCTAATTCATTGGCTCTAAAGTTCAGGTTGGGTAGGACAAATTGAATATTATCTTGCTGTTTCCGTAACTGAAATACAAAATCTTTAATAGGGATGCCACTAATTAAACCTGCTTCACCTATACCTGATTCTAAAGTAATAACAGAAAGGAAATTTTTATTCAGTTGTTCTGGTAAAATTTCCATCAATGTTTGACCTGTTTCTTGGTCTCGATACAGGGTAAACATTCCTTCTAATTTTTCATACCCATCAAGTAATTCTGCATAAGAGTCATCTGTCTCTTGTGCAATAATAATTTGTTTTGAATCTGTATAAATATTAGTTATTGAAGCTCTAGTTGTAGGAACTATTAATATAACTAGAATTAATGAGAGACAAAATGACAGTAAGATGCTGATAATTTTACTGCTTTTTAATTCCATTATTTGATCTGTTTTTTTTACTTGTTTATGATTTTGATTGCTCATCCACATAATTAATTAAATAGTCAGAAACAATTAGAATAAGGTGGTTATACCATCTCCGGTTGAACACTTACAGCGTTTTCCCTTGTTATGAGGTACAAAACTTTAGGTTTGAGGGAACAGGGAATAGGGAATAGGGAATAGAAAAGAAGAAAAATAACTGTATCTCATAACTTCGGAAACTGCCGTATAATTTAAGATAGTAAGGGAGTAGGGGAGAAATTAAAATATATCCTCTCCAAAACAAATATATTGGCGTTGCATTATTAAGGAATGATTGTGATATGTATCCAACAATTTAGCCTGATAAATCAAAATTTTCAGCTTATGGAAATTTAATTATCATCCCCCAAATATGCAACGCCAATATTTTATTTATACCTAATCATCCAGACATGATATTAAATATCGAGAAATAAATATTCATCTTAAATATTTTCATATTTTCTTATTTT
>JBFRWR010000280.1:0-10698 GCA_051439685.1 Trichodesmium sp. | reverse complement strand
CTGTGGATGATGGAACAACTATCTCCAGAGAATGCCGAAAAGTGGTTTGATGGTTTAATAGATGCAATTGAATCTTTAAACAAAAGCCCAAACAGGTGTTCCTTAGCACTAGAAAACGAAGTTTTCTTAGAAGAAATTCGTCAACTTTTATATGGAAAAGGACGTAATACCTATCGCATACTATTTACAGTTTCAGAACAAATTGTTTATGTTCTCCATATTCGCCATTCTGCTCGGCAATTGCTAGAATCATAACAACTTAGCGATCGCCTCAGCGGAACCGAGTTCTATCGCTCTTTCTCAATTATAAGAGCGATCGCTTTTTGGTATAGTTAAATTGTCCGTTCACAAAACAGCGATATGAGTGGTATCGACCGCGAAATCTATCTAGAAACTAGAACCAGTTTGATTGACAAACATCTCCCAGGCACAGAAAAATCCCAAAGAGAATTAGAATCAGAAGAAATAGTCTATCTATTTTCCCCCTTTAAGACAGTGACTTAATAACTAATAGCTGATAGCTGACTGCTGAATCCTTACAATCGCAACTATTACCCAAACTTAAAATAAACTAAAATTCTAACCAACTTTTCCCAAATGTCCCATGATTTGGTTTAGTCCAGACAATAGTATATTATAGCTGCTGATTACTATTTCCTATTATATAAACCTAGTATGGAACTCAAAGACTTTCTGGGGACAGACCTTAAATACGACGTAAAAACCCTGGCCGACGATGAACACTTGACTCGCGAGATTCAGGCCATACTTATTGACCTAAATATGCTTAACCCTCCAGCAGATGGCATATTTGGCCCATTAACCACAGCAGCACTTCATCGGTTTCAAGTTAATCAAAAAAGTGGTGAAGCTGGATATTTAGGGGAGAAAACTATCAAAAAATTATTTGAGGCTATAGAAGCAAATATTCCTGCTTCCTCAATTATTCTGAAAACTAAAAAAGATACTATTCTTAAATCTAGACCTCTTCAATCTTCTCAGTTAAATGATTCAGAAAAACACAGTATCTCTGGTAATCAAGAATTTCAGCTTTTAGCTTATGCTCCAGTTAGAAGTCACTTCCGCATTGCTTTTCGTAATCATAAACCTAATAATTCAGGAGTTTGGTATATCCATGAAAATTTTATTGAAATTTATGAAAATGATGAGTTGATTCACCCTAAAGTCAAACCAGACTATATCAAAATCAAGGTTCCCTACAAACTTAAACTAGATAATTGGTATAACCCGACAGGTTTATCTAATATAACTTCAATTGCTTCATGTTTAGAATTTTTTGAAGCTAGTCGCAAGTCTGATTATGGTGACTTTGCAGATGAACTTTATGACTATGCTTTAAGTCACGGTTATAGTCGTCATAATCCATATCATTTAGTTAAAATTATTAGAGATTATGGATGTCAAGATACTTTTAAAACTAATGCCACAATTGAAGAAGTTAAAGATTGGTTAATAGCAGGAAATCCTGTAGCTATACATAGTTATTTTACTTCTTTTGGTCATCTAATTGTTGGTGTTGGTTTTGATAATGAGGGATTATTTATCCATGATCCCTATGGGGAATGGTTTTCTACTGGATATCGCACTGACTTAAATGGTGCTTTTCTCCATTATTCTTATAGATTAATTCGTAATGTTTGTATACCAGATGGTAATTTTTGGGTACATTTTATTTCCAAATAGCAGCGATCGCGACTGGAGCAAAGTAGATAATTTGCAGAGTATTTTGTCAGGAAAGCAGTCTTGATGTATTAGAGATTGCTTCCTTAAATATACCACTAAAGTCGTTACTACCAACTAGCGATCGCCAAATTCAATCCCAACTAGGGACGACGAATTCTGGTTTGGGTTTCATCTGCAACCACCAAACAACCCCGCAAAGTTGCCAGTGGGTATTCCCGCACAACTCTAACCAAAACATCAAGCACTGCTTGACGACTGCTATTGCGGGAACGCAACAGTAAAATACCAGGGTGACTTCCTGGGGGAAAACGGCGGACATCAGAAAAATCAAGGTCGAGAGTAATAAAAAAGCGTCCCTCCGCACAAACTTGCTGCCATACAACCTCATCATCTTGACCGGATAATCCTTCATCAGTAACTCGATCACAATCATAACCCTCTTCTCTAAGAAAAGTAGCGTGGGCGATACTGAGATTTTCATCTAATTTTATCAACACAAACCTTATCGTAACGGTAACAGCTCTTCTTCCCTAGTCAGTGTTGCAGCATAAGCGATCGCTGCTCGTACATTTTCTAAAGTCAAGGGTGGATATTCCTCGACAATCTCTTCTAGTGTCAACCCCTCTGCCAGATTATCCAAAATGACCGAAACCATAATCCGGGTTCCTTTAATACAAGGTTTTCCGTGACAAACTTTGGGATTGATGTCAATCTGGTCTTGCCAGTTATTCATTTTTGAACCCCTACCACATTTTCAAGGAACCTAGACAACTAATATATATAGTAGCATAAGCTTAAGGGTTAATCGTCAATTGGAAATAGACAGCTCTAGAAAAGAGGGAACAGGGAATTTGATTTTTGGATAAGTCTAATACTAAAAACCATTGAAGAACAGGATTCATCTATTAATTTTCCATTATCCCAAAAAACAAAGGTTCTCTCGTATCGTTGAGAGAACCTTTGTTTATATTTAACCTGGCATCGTGCTATTTTACCGGGCGGCTACCCACCGAGTATCTTCGCCACTGTAGCGTTTAACTTCCGAGTTCGGGATGGATCGGAGTGGTTCCACTACGTCATAGACACCAGGAAAGCTTTTTAAGTATATAACTTGAATATATTTACCTTTGACTATTTATTGTCTTCAGGTTTTTTGCTTTCCTTATGTTTATAACTATAAATACTTTTTCTGGGAATGTCAACCCCCTAAACAAATTTTTTTTTCCTTTGAGTTAACAGGTCAAATGGCCATTACTTTTCAGATACCAATTGCCTAGCACTACCAAGACTCTACTGGACCGACACACCTTAAATGGTGCGTTAGATGGGGAGTGTGGGGAGGGTGGGAAGTGTGGGAAGTGTGGGGAGAAAAAGACAGCTAGAAGCAAAAATCTATTGGACAGTTTTAGCTGTGTCAGTCTACTACTCAATTTTTCCCTTTTTCTCAAACCACTTAACGACTTGTTCAACAGTCAAATTTTGTAGTGGCAGATCAAATTCTTGAGCAACCTGGTTTAAATGGGGCAATGAGGATATTACTAATTTAGTAAAAAAGTTTTGAAAATTGCTATCTACATCTAAATGTTGTTGAATATTTTCATCCTGTTCAATCCAAGCATTGACTTGTTGAGGATTTATCTTTTCTGGAGCTAAACCTGTTTCCTCTGCTATCTGACTCAAACATCTCAAAGAATAAATGGCCAAACGTGTCGAAAACTTATCTTTAGAGGTTAAAAGTGCTGCATCAACTTGAGCGGATTCCTCCGCCGTTAAAAATTCCATAGATGGGTGCATATTAATTTTTAATTTTATATTTTTTTTAGTAGTGCAGGATGACGAAAATATGTTACCAGTGACAAAATTCTCAAAGCCTTACTCATCAAAACTTCTGACTTCTGAATTCTAACTTCCGCGTAGCGGTACTAGGTGATAAAAGGGGTTTATAGAACTGTGGAATCATCGTTGAGTGTTGAATTGTGGGTCGTTTTAGTAATTAAATAACCACAACGATGTTCTCCATTAACAATCCAATGGGTTCTCTCCACAGTACAATCAGGCAGTACAGCAGCAAACATCTCTAACTCATGGCCACAAACACTGGGGAAGGATTCGGCCACATTAGATATGGCACAGTTGTGTTCTATCAATATATATCCTTCAACTTCATCTGAAGTTGAATCATTTTTTTGTTTTTCATTTTGTATTTTGACTGGTTTATTGGGATACCACTCTGCCATGTAACCCTCAAGTTTGCGGAGTTCTACCAAATGGGCAACCCTTTCCTGCACTGAACCTGTCCCCAATAGTTGCCGATAGTGGGTTGCCTTACGTTGCCATTGTTTGTGCAGCACCTGGGTGAGTTGCTCATGTCCCATAGTTTCGGCTAAGGTGTCCAAGAAAGAAACAGCAAACTCATCATAGCTGTGGGGAAAGCGATCGCGTCCTTGAGTGGTCAGTTCATAAATATGTTGTGGCCTGCCCATTCCTGTTGCTAATGATTTATATCTAATTAGTCCTTCTCCTTCTAAGTCTTTTAAATGACGACGAATGGCTTGGGGGCTAATTTCTAAGGAGTCAGCTAACTCTAAAGCAGTAACTTGAGTTTGCTTCATCAGATGTTGTAGGATTTCTTGCTTGGTTGAATTTTGTTGAGTAGTTTCCATTATAGATTAAGAAAATATTGAAATTGGACTTTGACAATCTTACTATTGTTAATGTAACCTAAAATAGACTTAAGCAACAAATAAGTTGTTTAAATGGCCATTTAAACAAATCTAAGCACTAACTAACTAAATTAAGTAAATATAACTAGGAAATAAATACAATGACTGCTAAAGTAACAACCTTAGTTAATCAACCTTATAAATATGGTTTCGTCACTGATATTGAATCAGACACTATTCCTCGTGGACTTAGCGAAGATATAGTTCGTCTGATATCTGCTAAAAAGAATGAGCCAGAGTTTATGCTCAACTTTCGTCTCAAAGCATATCAAAAGTGGCTGGAAATGAAAGAACCAGTTTGGGCGCAGGTTGACTATCCAAAAATAGACTATCAGAATATAATTTACTATTCTGCGCCAAAGGTTCAAGATAAGAAGAAAAGTCTAGATGAAGTAGACCCTACTTTGTTAGATACTTTTGAGAAACTGGGTATTCCTCTATCAGAGCAGAAACGTCTGAGTAATGTTGCAGTTGATGCTGTTTTTGATAGTGTTTCTGTGGCTACTACTTTTAAAGAGAAGCTTGCTGAAGAAGGAGTAATTTTTTGTTCTATTTCTGAAGCAGTAAAGGAATATCCAGAATTAGTGGAAAAATACCTGGGTAGTGTTGTACCAGTGGGAGATAATTTTTTTGCTGCTCTAAATTCTGCTGTATTTAGTGACGGCTCTTTTGTTTTTATTCCTAAAGGTGTAAAATGTCCGATGGATTTGTCTACTTACTTTAGGATTAATAACGGCGACTCTGGGCAGTTTGAACGAACACTGATTGTAGCAGAGGAAGGTAGTTCGGTGACATATTTGGAGGGTTGCACTGCTCCAATGTTTGATACTAACCAACTTCATGCTGCTGTAGTTGAACTTGTTGCTCTGGATAACGCCGATATTAAATATTCGACTGTGCAAAACTGGTTTGCTGGTGATGAAAATGGTAAAGGTGGTATCTATAATTTTGTGACTAAGCGCGGTTTGTGTAAGGGAGTAAATTCTAAAATTTCCTGGACGCAAGTAGAAACTGGTTCAGCTATTACCTGGAAATATCCTAGTTGTGTTTTAATAGGAGACAATTCAGTAGGAGAATTTTACTCAGTTGCTCTAACTAATAACAAGCAACAAGCAGACACAGGTACAAAAATGGTACATATCGGCAAAAATACTCGGAGTACAATTATTTCTAAAGGTATTTCTGCTGGAAATTCTGCTAATAGTTACCGTGGTTTGGTGAAAATGGGGTCTGGTGCGAAGGGTGCGCGGAACTATTCTCAATGTGACTCAATGTTAATAGGCGATCGCGCTCAAGCTAATACTTTTCCCTATATTCAAGTAGACAATAATACTGCTAAAGTTGAGCATGAAGCTTCTACTTCTAAAATAGGAGAAGACCAACTTTTCTATTTTACTCAAAGAGGTATTTCTGCTGAAGATGCAGTGTCTATGATTATTAGTGGTTTCTGTAAAGATGTCTTTAATGAATTACCAATGGAATTTGCTGCAGAAGCTGATAAACTTTTGAGTCTGAAATTAGAAGGAACAGTCGGTTAATTAATAATTGATAATGGATAATTGATAATTTTTCTGCCAGCTACTACTTATTTAAAAAATAATAATTAGGGCAATAAACTCGATTTGTTGTAGCGGTAAAATTCAAGTAGGGGTTTGGTCTCCAAACCCTCCGACAACAGTAACAGTTTTTTTCAAAAATAATCAAGGAATAAACCGAGTTTATCAAGCAAATTTTGTGATATAGCAATGTGCGCTGGCATATTTACACATTATTTTTTGTACACCTTTTGTAGACTGCACTTTGAGGCGGACATTGTAAATACCTGAGCGCTCATTGCTATAAAAAAAATAAGAAACAGGAAAAAAAAGCGGGTTTATTGTTTGGGTAAAATTTAATATTGCAGGGGTTTGGAGACCAAACCCCTACAAGGCTTGCTTAATAAAAAAAAGTTTATAAATGTTCAGAGGTAAACATGATTAAAGAAAATAGCGAAGTTATTTTATCTGTTAAAAACTTAACAGCTAATGTAGAAGGAAAAGAGATTCTCAAAGGCTTGAATTTAGAAATAAAAGCTGGAGAAATTCATGCAATTATGGGTCCGAATGGTTCTGGGAAAAGTACCTTTTCTAAAGTATTAGCAGGTCATCCTGCTTATGAAGTTACAGGCGGAGAAGTAACATTTTTAGGTAAAAATTTATTAGAGATGGAGCCAGAAGAACGTTCATTAAATGGTGTTTTTTTGGCATTTCAATATCCCCTAGAAATTCCGGGAGTGAGCAACTTAGACTTTTTGCGAGTTGCTTATAATACTAAACGGAAACATCAAGGATTAGAAGAATTAGACGCTTTTGATTTTGACGATTTGGTACAGGATAAATTAGATATTGTCAAGATGAAGCCAGAATTTTTAGACCGCAGCGTAAATGAAGGTTTTTCTGGTGGAGAAAAGAAGCGAAATGAAATCTTGCAAATGGCATTGTTAGAACCAAAATTAGCAATTTTAGATGAGACAGACTCAGGGTTAGATATTGATGCTTTGAGAATAGTAGCAAATGGAGTAAATCAATTAGCAAATGAATCAAATTCGATGTTAGTAATTACTCACTATCAACGTTTATTAAATTATATTGTGCCAGATTTTGTTCATGTAACTGAAGGTGGTAGAATTATCAAAACTGGAACAAAGGAACTAGCATTAGAGCTAGAAGAAAAAGGTTATGATGATCTAATTGAAACAGCAAAAATAGGGGTTTAAATAATTAACAATTAATAATTAATAATTAATAATTACTTCTTCTTATTTCTTATAAATAAGCAGAAAAAGTCAATTGTTTCCCCCTACTCCCTACTCCCGAAGCAAAGGACGCGGACATTTATAAATCCTGTTTTGCTACGCAATATGTTTGCCTAGCATTCCGCAGGAAAAACTCTTTGAAAGTAAACTGTTCCCTGTTCCCTGTTCCCTGTTCCCTAGTTTTGATAATTGGTATAAAAATTATGCAAGTGTCTGTAAAACCAGAGGTATCTTATTTAGATAAATTACTCGAAGAATCTTGTAAAGGAGTTTCTCCAACTGTACCGCCAGAATTTCCTCTAGATGTGAAAATGGCAGCTTGGTTACAACAAGTACGCGATCGCGCAGCAACCTGGGTGCGTGAGTTAGCTTTTCCGACTAAACAAGATGAGGAATGGCGGTTTCTTAATCTATCTGGAATGATGAAGTTAGGTTTCCAAGCGCCTGCTCCAGTAAACTTGGATGCTTTGAATATTACTCCATTTATTTTACCTGAAGCAAAAGATAGTCGGTTAGTATTTGTGAATGGGGTATTTGCACCAAATTTATCATCAGTCACAGATATAGAAGACCGGGTATTTGTGGGTAACATAGGACAGTTACCAACCGAATATCAAGAGCGCGTCGGTAATTATTTGGCGCAACAACCAGGGAGTCAAGAAGTATTTACTTCCCTAAATACTGCTGGTTTAACTGATGCAGCAATAGTATGGTTGCCGAAAAATCAGGTGGTAGAAAAACCAATACATCTATTATTTATTGCTACTCAGACAGAAATTCCTATATTGACGCAGCGCCGTTGTTTAGTAGTAGCGGAAAGTAATAGTAGTGCAAAAATAGTTGAGCATTGCGTAACAGCAGAATTAATTTGTCCAGAAGCACCAAGTTCTCACCCTTATCTGACAAATACGGTGACAGAAATATGGGTAGAGGAAAATGCCGAAATTAATCATACCAGGGTGCAACGAGATGCAGGAGCAGCATTTCATATTGGCAAAACAGCGATCGCTCAAGCTAAAAATAGTCGTTATACCTGCAATGCTATTCATTTAGGGGGAAGGTTATCTCGCCATAATTTAGAAGTGACTCAAATGGGTGAGGGAACGGAAACAAATCTTTATGGTTTAGCATTTATTGGCAATGAGCAAGAAGCAGATACTCACAGCAGCATTATTTTGAATCATCCTCATGGTATAACTGACCAAGTTTATAAATCTATTGTTGATGACAAAGCACATTCTATATTTAATGGCAAAGTCTACGTTTCTCAAACTGCCCAATTGACAAATGCTGCTCAGTTAAATCGTAATTTGTTAATTTCTTCCGCAGGGAGAGTTGATACAAAACCTCAGTTAGAAATTATTGCTGATAATGTTCAATGTACCCATGGAGCAACTGTTAGTCAGTTAGATGATGATGAGGTATTTTATTTACAGAGTCGTGGTTTAACTCAAGACGCAAGTCGGAACTTATTAATTGATGCTTTTGCCGCAGAAATTATTAACAAGTTACCCGTAGATTCTTTACAACATATTTTAAAACAATGTGTTGCTTGTAAAGTTTAAAAGAAGGAAAGAAGAAGAAGTAATTAAGGAGGAAAGTGAGTTAAAAACTAGATTTCAACTTACAGTAAACTCCAAGTCTATAAGGGAAAAATATTATTAATAATAAAACCTTTGTAGTCGGGTAAGCGGACGAGATTGTTTCCCGAATTACTACTCCCTACTTCCTAAAAAAACTGAAATAGCACTCGAAAGATAAGGGCGCAGACATTTATAAATCCTGTTTTGCTGCGCAACATAAAAAGCGGAACTTTTCCGCAGGAAAAATACTTTGACAGTTTGCTATTCCCTATTCCCTATTCCCTATTCCCTATTCCCTAGCGCTACGCGCTATAACTGAAAAAATGACTATTATTCAAGACAGAACTTTGGCAGACAAAGTACGAGCTGATTTTCCAATTTTAAATCAAGAAATAAATGGTAAACCTTTAGTTTATTTAGATAATGGTGCTACTTCTCAAAAACCCCTAGCAGTTATTAATGCTTGGCAAGAATATTACCTGAAATATAATTCTAATGTGCATCGAGGTATTCATACTTTAAGTGCAAAAGCAACCGATGCTTATGAAGGATCAAGAGATAAAGTAGCTGCTTTTATTAATGCAGCATCTCGGAATGAAATTGTTTATACTCGAAATGCGAGTGAAGCTATTAATTTAGTTGCTTATTCTTGGGGTTTAAATAACCTCAAACCAGGAGATGAAATAATTGTCTCAGTTATGGAACATCATAGTAATTTTGTTCCTTGGCAAATGATTGCTCAAAAAACTGGAGCAGTTTTAAAATTTGTCGAATTGACTGAAACTGGAGAATTTAATTTTGAACAATATAAAACCTTAGTTTCAGACAAAACTAAATTAGTAGCAGTTGCCCATGTTTCTAATGTTTTAGGTTGTACAAACCCAGTAAAAGAAATTTGTCAGATAGCTCATCAAAATGGGGCAAAAGTATTAATAGATGCTTGTCAAAGTGTGCCTCATATAGTAGTAAATGTACAGGAACTAGATTGTGATTGGTTAGTAGGTTCCGGTCATAAAATGTGCGCTCCGACTGGCATCGGTTTTCTCTATGGAAAATTAGAATTACTAGAAGAAATGCCTCCATTCTTAGGAGGAGGAGAAATGATTTCTGAAGTATTTATTGACCATTCCACTTATGCAGAATTACCCCATAAATTTGAAGCAGGAACACCAGCTATTGGAGAGGCGATCGCCCTTGGTGCAGCAGTAGATTATCTGACAAATATAGGTATGGAGAAAATCCATAATTATGAGGCAGAATTAACTACTTATTTATTTGAAAAGTTGAATCAAATTCCTGAAGTAACTATTTACGGACCTCAACCAAATACGACTGGAGAAAATAGGGCAGCATTAGCATCTTTTACAGTAGAAAATCTTCATCCTAATGACTTATCAACAATGTTAGATGAAGCTGGAGTGGCGATTCGTTCTGGTCATCATTGTGCCCAACCTTTACATCAATATTTAAAGATTTCATCGACAGCGAGAGCAAGTTTATCTTTTTATAATACCCGTGATGATATTGATGCTTTTATTATTGCTTTGAAAGAAACAATTGAGTTTTTTGCTGGTATTATGGGTTAAAATAAAATTTACTAAAATAACCTAGTTCTAATAATGTAGATTGGGTTTTGCTAGACAAGAAACAGCTATAGTAAAACCCAACAAAAATTCGATCCCCCCTAACCCCCGTTGAACAAAAAGCGCAGCATCCTCTGGCCTCCCCCTTTCTAAGGGGGACAGGAGGGGGATTCCAAGGGGGGAATTATATATAATCCGGTTGAATAGTCGTCATTGCGACGATAGGAAGCAATCTCCTAAAAGCCTGAGATTGCTTCCTTCCACTCCGTTCCAGTCGCAATGACTTGGATATAGTAATTACCCGGATTTTA
>JBFRWR010000279.1:0-2597 GCA_051439685.1 Trichodesmium sp. | reverse complement strand
GACATTTTTATCAATATTATCTACTTGGATAAAAGTCGGATATTCTGGATTTCGTAATATCCAATAACCGTCTGGATGTTGAATCCAATGCACCTTTGATTTGAGTTGCATAAACTTTTTCAGGCGAGCTGCAAATATTGTTTAATCTTGTATTTTTTTGATTGAAAATTAAATCCGTAAAGTAGTGAGAGTATCTTTATCCTGTTGATAAGTTGAACCAAAATATATAAATTTTTTCTGTAGGGGCAAACGGCTGCTTGCCCCTACAATGCTATCAACATTATCAAAAAATAAAAATGGATATTTGAGAAGAACTATTCATAGTTTACATCATAATTTAGCAAAAAGAAAGATTTCTAACGGTGATTTTTGTGAAGATTCAATGAAGCAAAATATTTTTTAGTAATTTTAGGAAATAAGTGCATAAATTTTGCTCCTCTAGATAAAGGGATTGATAACGGTAATTTTTGTAAAAATTCAATGAAGCAAAATTTTTTCTAGTAATCAGGACTTACGCAAAAGATGAAAATATACACCATCTGGAGGGGTGATTGGCAAATCGCCCTACTAGATATAGCGGTTATGCGTAAGTCTTAGTGATTTTAGGAAATAAGTGCATAAATTTGGCTCCTCTAGATAAAGGTATTTATAACGGTGATTTTTGTGAATATTCGATGAAGCAAAATTTTTTTTCGTAATTTTAGGGAATAAGTGCATAAATTTGGCTCCTCTAGATAAAAGGATTTATAAAAGCGCAAACAAAAACTATATATAGGAGTTATTCAAATGTTATCTTGTTTAATTAACTTAAATAATAGCTATAAATTTTTTGCTTTACTAGCCAGTATTATTGTCCCGATCGCAATTATTTGCCCATCCGAAGCAACAACTTTTGCTTTCATAGATACCCTTGAAACCGAAAATTTACTATTGAGTCCACAACCAGAGGCAGATGCAGATGAAGAACCTGGAAAAACTATTCCTCCAAATTAGAAATATTAATAGTATTGTTTTGCGATCCCCCCTAACCCCGATTTTTAAGGGGGGATGTTCTCTAGTCTCCTCCTTAAAAAAACTCGGATGTTCTCTAGTCTCCCCCTTTCCAAGGGGGACTGAAGGGGGATCGACTTTCTAACTATTATCATTTCCACCTCCTGTATCTAATACTCATATTCCTGTGGTGCCTCATTCAGAGCGTACTGCCGAAACTTTTGCCATATATCTCGTGCTTCCTCTGTATTTCCCCTGACTTCTAATAACCTTGCCAGTAACTTGTAAGCGATCGCACGGGTGTTCATTAATTCAATGGCCTCCCTCAAGTAAGTTTCTGCTTCTGGATAACGTTCTTGTTCAAGTAAAGCCCAACCCATATTTTTGAGCAAAGCATAGCGCAGGGGTGGATCGGTTTGAGCTTTCTTTTTTCGGAAAGCTTTTTCGAGTAGAGTAATAGCTTCTGAGTATTGTTTGCCTTGAATATAAAGTCGAGCTAGGTTGCTATAAGCTTCGGAAATTCCGTCTGCAATTTGATATTCTCTCCGTGCTTTCTCAAGTTGGTGCAGTTTTTCATAGGTTGCGCCCAGGTTATAATGCCCTCTTTTGAAATCTGGTTTTAACAGCAAAGCGCATTGCAAGTAAAACCTTGCGAGTTGATATTGTTTGGCTGAATAATTATCAACTCCGCAGTCGTTTAACTTGACATAAAGTTTCGGAAATAGTAACCGGAAACTTGCTAAGGATAGTAACAGTAAACTTACCCACCGAATATGATCTTTGGTTCTAGTGGGATATTTTTCTGCTAATACTTTTTCTATCCAGTTTTGATTAAAAACTTGAGCATAGATGGGATTATAAACTTTTAATTCTTTTTCCTCTTTCCTAACTATACCTGCTAACTGTAATTCTGTTTGTAGGGGATTATTTTTTGCGTTAATTTTGCCCCGTTGTAAAATTTCCTGATACAACCTTAATAATTTGTAGGTAGAATATTTGCTGTTAATTAAGCGATTTCTTATTGTCTGTAAATGTTCTGGTTCGTCCTTATATTCCCAATTTTCAATAATATGTGACATTACCAATTTTTCCACCTCCTGTTTTTCTGAGCCTGTAGAAATTTTTGTGGATGATGTGGCAACTAACTGACATAATTTTTGTGTTAAAAATGGTTGTCCTCCCGTCCAATAAATTATTTCTTTGAGAACTTCCTGACGACGTTCGACTTTTTCTAATAATCCCTCCGCTAAAGGTAATGCTGCTGAAAAATTCAAACTTTCTAATTTAATTCTATTACCAATAATAGTATTGGAAAAATCGGAAATTTCTACTACGCCAAACAAAGCAAAAGTTAAGCATCGATATGCTGGATTCTTTTCTCGTTGTTGCTGAAAAGATTGAATCAAAGTCAGAAAAACTTCTAGAGATAAATCCGATATTCGCAAACAATCTACTTCATCAATAAAAATTACAATATTTGTGTCAATTTCAGTTAAAACTACCTGTTCGATAAATTCAATTAAACGTTCTTTAGGTTCTAAAATTTCTCGTTCCAACCACCAACTTAAACAGTCTACTTCTAGTTCCAAGCCACTAGCGATTTCTTG
>JBFRWR010000278.1:0-7575 GCA_051439685.1 Trichodesmium sp. | reverse complement strand
TGGAATTATCAGCCAATTTCATTATACTATTAAACCTTTGGCCTTAGAGTTATTAAATTTTGTCAAATATTTAGTAGCTATGCTTGTATAAATCAACGAAGATATTTGACGTTACTTGACTATATATGACTAGATTTATGTATAACTTTTATTATACCTTATTTCAGAAATGCCTAGTATTTTTGTTAAGAAATTTAGATTTATCTAAATCTTAATTGCAAAACCAGGATAATTACTACTTTTATCATTAGTTGGGTGATAGGCTAAGACAACTTCATTAGTTCTGAATTGTTTAACAAAAATATACTGGGTTAAGAATATGTATAAAAATGGTTCAAATCGTGACCCCTTAGTTGTAGTTGTTACTGCTGGTTTAGGAGCAGGTATAGTTACTTCATTTGCTGTTAGTCAAGGCCAACATCCTCTAACTGCTATGGGAATTACAATTTTTGCTGCTGTAATGGCTTTAATTTGCGATCGCGCAGGTTTAGTCTAAAAAACCAAAAATACCAAAGGCCAAGTTAAGTTAAAATTAAGAAATTAGTCTGTTTACTAAGTAGTTTGTTCAGGCATTTTTCCGGAAAATTTTAAAGATGTCTGAGCTAAACAGACTTTACGGAGTTTTTCTTTAATACTTATCATCATTATTTAAAATCGAAAAAATACTTAATAACTATCAGCATTACTGAATTACTAATAGAGTTAAATTGTAGTGAGTGCTAAAAAAATTAGAAAAATATATCCAACCTAATTAAGCTTGTTACTATAATAAACTATATTCTTTTAGGATAAATTTATGGAATCTCTTGCACACTTAGAAGTTTTTCTAGTTAATCAAGACATCAAAGATTTACAGCTTATTCAAGGACTTAACTGGAAAAAATTTTCTAGCTTCGCTTATATAAACTTTTTATCATTAGCAATTATCAATTTTATTCTGATTAACGCTAGTTGGGCTAGAGCGTCTGATATATACTACTCTCAAAGAAATAGTTACTTCGATCTTAGTCAGAGTCAAAATAATAAAACAAATAACGAACAAATAGCAAGTAACTCTTTTGTTTCCGGTTCTACAGCAGAAAGTAATGCAATTTTGTCTCCAAACACTTCAGTATATCTAAGGCGTGGAGACAAAGCTGCCACTGTATCAGCAGTTCAGAGAAAACTGAGAGAGCTAGGCTATTTTAGTGCTAACCTCACTGGGTTTTATGGCCCAATCACAGAAAGAGCAGTCAGAAACTTTCAGATAGACAATGGTATTAATCCTACAGGTGAAATAGAGCCTACCACTTGGTCATTACTATTTGGAGGAAACAGAGCTAGTAAGACAGATAATTTACGGTCACAACCTCCAACAAAAGTATTATCTCTGGGAGAAATTAGTCCTCAAGTAGCAGTTATTCAAAGACAATTAAAAGAAAGAGGATTTTACAGAGGTCCGATAAATAGTATTTATGACCAGAATACTAGAAGTGCAATAATCAGATTTCAAAGCACTCATGGAATTACATCTACAGGTCAAATAGGTGTTACTACTTGGGAATATTTGTTTGATACTAAACCTGTTCCTGTGGAGAGAGTATTTATCCGACGTGGAGATACAGGGCCAGAGATAGGTAAATTACAGCAACGTTTAAAAAATTTAGGTTATTATCAGGGGCGAATAAATAACTATTTTGATTACAGTACAGAGGTAGGAGTGATTGAATTTCAAAGGCGAAATAGAATTACTCCTACTGGTATAGTCGGACCAACAACTCAGGCATTTTTATTTAATCCTAATCAAGTTTTACCACCTGGTCCCGTATCTTACGACAAAGAACGAAATTATACTAATACTGCTCGTAGAGAATATTCATACCCAGGTAGACTTAAACGTGGAGATTATGGAAAATCTGTCAAACAACTTCAGATTTTATTAACTAGATTAGGTTATTATCCTGGAGTTATAGATGGTTTTTTTGGACCAGGGACAGAGTTTGCTGTGAGATGTTTTCAGCAAGATTTAGGTTTTTTTGCTAATGGGATAGCGACAGAAGATACATTAAGAGCGTTAAAGCATCCGTTATATTTTACTCAAGGTAATTCAGGGGTACGAGTAAGTTATCGGGGTAGTCAAACAGAAGTTTTAAAATTGCAAAATCGACTTCGTTTGCAGGGGCTGTATTTTGGACCTTTGAATGGTGTTTACAATAGGGAAACAAGAGCAGCAGTAGCAAAAGCTCAACTACGTTATGGCTTAAGTAGTACAGATATTGAAAATTAGGTTGTGCATCAGTAAAGTGTGGGATAAGTAATATTATGTCCGGTTGAACGGGTTTGGAGACCAAACCCCTACAAATATTTTAGTTATTCTTATATAAGGTTTTTTGCCCTTTTACGGGTACAATTATTCCTCCAAATGGAAGGGAGGTCTCCCCACACTTCCCACACTTCCTTGACGCACTACCAAAAATTAGTTAGAGATTGTTTGTAAAAGGAATATTAAATGCAGGTGTCGTGGACTGACACAGGTAAAACTTGACATTAGGGCGGGTTGGAAATTAATTAATTAATTAGGACTTACGAAAAATATCCAATCATAAACCTCACATTGCGCACGTCAAATTGTAACATTAAAAGTAGTATAAAGTTGGGTAATTTGCTAAGTATTTATACTGTAGAAATCATCCGCTCGATTGTTTTTATTAGTCAAATTTTGCGGGAAAATATTAAGCATAAATACTTAATTAATTGACTTCTATTGACCATCAAGATTGTCTCCTGTCTCCTGTCTCCTGTCTCCTGTCTCCTTTTTTCATGCTACGTTTTGAAGTGCGGAATGTAGGATAAACCATCTGTAGGGGCAAATCGCGATTCGCCCCTACTAGATATGGCGGTTATGCGTAATATAGAATCCCGATAATTACTATAAGCCAAGTCATTGCGGCTGGAACGGAGTGGAAAGAAGCAATCTCAGGGGTTATGCGAGATTGCTTCCTCTCGTTGCAATGACGACTTTTCAACTGGATTCTAAGTCCTGTATTTTTAAAATTTTTATTTCTTATTTAATCAGAAAATAACTGCTATTTATTTATAAACATTAAATCTAGAAATCTAGAGTCCTATTCTGAATTTTCTGTATCAGCAAGGGCGCGTGGACAAGACCATTCAGTAGATACCAGAGAAGGCCATCCCATCCTCAGACCTTCATAACAAATTGTATGAATAGTTAACTGACAATCTAAAAGATGTAATCCCGATTTTTCTGCTTGCTTAAGACCAATTTTCAAAATAGAATCATTCTTAAATTCAATAGTTTTATTACATTGTACGCAAACAAGATGGTGGTGATGATGAGGATATGGCTGATTTATTTCATAGTGTTTATGTCCCTCTGCTAGTTCTAGTTCTCGTAGAATTCCCATCCTTGCCATTAACTTTAAAGTTCTGTAAATGGTAGATAGACTAATTCTTTCACCCCGATTTTGTAGCATATTATATAAATCTTCGGCACTCAAATGATTGCCTTTAGGAAGATTTTGAAAGACGTGCAGAATGGTTTCCCGTTGGGGAGTCATTCGCCAACCTTTTTCATTTAGTTCTGCTTTAAATGAAGATGGTGTATAAAGAGCCACTTTGTTTTATCAAAAATCTATATTTATTGACAATCATACATAATAAATAAACGATTGTCAAAAAAAGAGCTTATTGAAAATAATTTGCTATAACTTAGATTAAATGGGGTTAAAGTTTGAGGAACTTAATGCAGAAAAATATCCCACCCATTAGGGATAGGATTTTCCTTAGTTCATAGTTCATCTCAGCTTTATTAGGCCAAAAATTATAATTAGGTTAAAGATTCTAAATAATCTCTGACTTGGTTACGACGTTGTGGTTGTCGCAGTTTTTGTAGAGCTTTTGCTTCAATTTGACGGACTCGTTCCCTAGATAATTTCAAAGCACGACCAATTTCTGATAAAGAGTAAGGATGACCATCGTCTAAACCGTAACGCATGGAAATGACAGATCTTTCTCGCTGAGTTAAATCTAATAGTAGTCCTTTTAAAGCTTGTACTAGAGATTCTCGCATTAGTAATTGTTCTGGAGAAGCATCTTCAGTTTCCAGGAGTTCTCCTAATTCAGTATCTTTATCAGTACCGACTTTAGTTTCTAGAGAAACGGAACGGGGAACTTTTAATAACACTTCCCGAACTTGAGCAGGTGTCATCTTTAGTTCTTGGGCAATATCCTCAATTTTTGGTGTACGTCCTTTTGCTTGAGAAATATTCCGTTGTGCCTTTTTAATTTTGTTTAACTTTTCGGTAATGTGGACAGGTAGGCGAATTGTTCGACTTTGAGTGGCGATCGCTCTTGTAATTCCCTGACGAATCCACCAGTAAGCATAAGTGCTGAAGCGGTATCCCCGTCGTGGGTCAAATTTTTCAACTGCCCTTTCTAAACCTAAAGTGCCTTCTTGAATTAAATCTAATAGTTCTAAACCACGATTTTGATATTTTTTGGCTACTGACACTACTAGACGCAAGTTAGCATTAATCATCTGATTTTTGGCTTGAATACCTTCGCTTTGAATTTGCTCAAGCTCTTTGACAGTTAAACCTGCTAATTCTGCCCAACGCAGTTTTCCCGCTACTATAATCTGCTTTAGTTCTGTCACAGATATATTTGCTGCTTTTGCCCACCGTTGTAGTGATGGTTTATGGCCTAAATGAGCTGTTAGACGATCACGAACTTCCATTAACTGAACATAAACCTGAAGTCCTGCTTGTTCTTGTTGAGCTGCTTCGTTGCGTAACTCCAATAATTGTATATAACGTTGGACTTTTTGAGCTTCAGAGACTTCTTGATCTCTTTCTAGCAAATCAACTCGCCCAATTTCTTGGAGATATAAACGGACTAAATCTGTTGTACTACGATTAACGCTTGCTTGAGCATTATCCGCTGCTTCTTCCTCCATTGCGTCATTGGCGATTTGTGCTAAATCTTCGGCAACTTCAGTTGGCAAATTGTGAGATTGCAGTTGTGCTTCAGATTCTTCAGTGTAAGGATAAGTTGCTGACATAGTGATCATCTCAGTTGCTCCAGTTGACAAAAGGCTGCGCTTGGTGACAGTCTGTGAATAAAATGCCTAATTCGTCAGAAGTTGGCATTTGCTCTAGTTATGTTTTCTGGTAAGTAATTGCTACTAACTTAGAGTCAATGAGCTTTGGCGATCGCTGATATTTAAAACGATGGACTTAAAACTACATTTGTCTGTTAGTTGTTTGCTCCAGTTAACCTATCTAGACTTAATTTTTAGTATATGAATACTTCTACTACAGAAAAGTGACTTTAGTCAGAAGTTATATTAATGTTCATCACTATGACTGCCTGTTCCTGATCACTTCGGATTTTTTTTCTGATTACTATTTTTTCTTTTTTTCTAGTTACACTTTTTTTGTTTATTTTTCAGGATTAGTAGTTCCCCAAATATTTTATGTGTAGTGATATTAATGTATTTTTTTGTCTATATTTGAGTTCAAAAGTGAGTTGAAACACAATACTAGGCAATCAAGATCACAATATATGAGTGATCGTGATCTGCAATCAGGGGTGATGGGTCATGCCCATACTGCTTTATGGCCTTTATCTGAAAATTTACTGGTGATGGGTCATGCCCATACTGTTTAATGGCCTTTATCTAAAAATTTACTTATGAAGTTTGGCCTTTGGATAATTTGCCATTAATTCTTTGACCTGTTCAGCATGATATGAACTACGAGTCAACGGTGAAGCAACAATTTGTAAAAATCCCATTGAAGAGCCTATTTTGCTCCATTCCTCAAATTGTTCTGGTGTGATAAAACTAGCTACTGGCAAGTGTTTAGGAGTTGGTTGCAAGTATTGTCCGATGGTTAAAATATCACAGTCAACAGCCCGAAGGTCGGCCATTACTTCTTGTACTTCGGCCTCAGTTTCTCCGATACCTACCATAATTCCCGATTTTGTATATACTTCTGGGGCTAATTCTCGCGATCGCCTCAATAATTCTAATGTCCGGTGGTAGTCCCCTTGGGGCCTAACTCGCCGATATAGTCGTTTTACAGTCTCAGTATTATGATTAAGGACTTCTGGCTTTGCATTAAGAATTGTTTCTAATGCTTGCCAATTACCACACAAGTCTGGTATGAGGACTTCTATAGTTGTCTGAGGTGAAATTGTTCGGACTTGGGAAATACATTTAGCAAACTGAACAGCACCTCCATCTGGCAAATCATCCCGATTAACAGAAGTAATTACTACATGATTCAGTTTTAATCTTTTGACAGCTTCTGCTAGTCGTTCTGGTTCAGTAATATCTAAAGGCTGGGGTTTTTTCTCAAAATCAATATCACAGTAAGGACAAGCGCGGGTACAAGCAG
This sequence comes from Trichodesmium sp., assembly GCA_051439685.1. Taxonomy (GTDB): domain Bacteria; phylum Cyanobacteriota; class Cyanobacteriia; order Cyanobacteriales; family Microcoleaceae; genus Trichodesmium. Next base: position 1,174 of record JBFRWR010000278.1, on the reverse strand, counting down.
GTCCCATAATTAAGAAAGTTGCTGTCCCTGCGTTAAAACACTCCCCAATATTTGGACAAGAAGCTTCTTCGCAGACCGTATTGAGATTTAGGTCTCGCAAAATTTCCTTAACACTACCTACCCTTTGCCATTGAGGGGCTTTTACTCTTAACCAATCTGGCTTGACTACCACTTTTTGCCTCTACTGTAATTTGAGCTTAAATTAAGTTTAACAAATTCAATATAGTAGTCACAAGGGTTCTCAGTAAATTTCTTGAAATATAGTTTTTCGCACTTGTATCGTTACAATTTAGTAGTTTAGGATGTATACCAAAAGTTATCCTTCAATAATTGATAATTGATAATTGATAATTGATAATTACCTCTCCCTCAAAGGAAGAGGATTGAAGAAAATGAAAATTTTTTCTTGTTTCTCCTTGAAAGGAGAGGCTTTAAACCTTAATTATTCGGTAAATATCATGACTTACGCAAAAAATGAAAATATACACCACCTGTAGGGGCGAATCGCGATTCTAGATATCGTGGTTCTGCGTAAGTCCTGATATGCAAAAGTGCAAATTCAAAGCTTAGAAGCATTGAATTTGCATATCCTAAAAACAGGACAAAAGTCCTATTGCCCTCTCCCCCTCTCTGTGTCTCCGCATCTCCGCGTTAGTCAAAATTAGCAAGTTAGATGCGTACAAACTGATCTATAAGTAGGGGCGGGTTTTAGTGGAAATTTTCATGTTCACCCTAAGATTAAATAAACCCGCCCTAATGCACAATGTTAGGTGTATCTGTCTACATACTAGGAGTCAGAGATTCTTAAAGGAAATATAAAAAGGGAATACTTAACTGGGAACAGGTAATAAGAAAGAAGAAATCAAGACAACTATTTGTCACTTAAAAATCTAGGGAATATATGTACCTTTCCACCTCTGGTATTTACCAGATTTTAAGCTTTTGAAGTCTTACCGAATAATTAATAATTAATAGTTAATAATTAATAATTAAGAGTTGAAGCGTCAATAATTAATTATTCATTCAACAATTAAGGTTTAAAGCCTCCCCTTGGCTGTGCCGCGAGCTGTCGCTCTACAAGGGGATAAATCCAAAAAATTTCCAAGAGTGCCAATCCCCTTCTTTCAAGAAGGGGTAATTATCAATTATCCATTATCAATTATTGAAATCTTTT
>JBFRWR010000277.1:0-4037 GCA_051439685.1 Trichodesmium sp. | reverse complement strand
TTTCCCTATTCTATTTCACCGAAATTCTGACTCCTGATTCCGCGCCTCCGCGCCTCCTGTCTCCTGTCTCCAGTATAGCTGTCTCCTAATCCTCACTTTTGCAAAGATACTGTTAGGGGTTCTATATTACATATTGCCCAGCATTAACTGAGTTGTGCGTTAGCTAAACGGCAGTTAACCCCTACAGATAGTGTATATTTTCATGTTTTGCGTAAGTCCTGAAAATATAGCACTAGGGATTACAGCACTTTTGAGGTCAATGAACCACACTAAAAAAATGATAACCCTGTAGAGACGTTGCATCCAACGTCCCTACTGTGGTCTATTCAAATGAAAACCGCTGTAAGGTTAGGAAATTTCTAAATCCTGTTTTGTTGCGCAATATCAAAAACTGAGCGTTTATAGAGGAAAACTCCTTTAACAGTCTGTTATTCTCTGTTCCTGATTTCCTATTTCTGCTTCGCGTAGTTCTATAAATAGGATTCCTTTGCGATATATCTACTTTTCTATTCAATTCCTATGATGATAGATATATAATTTTTTTTGTGGTTAATTTTTTTAATTTTTTTGTTTAGGCAGATTGTGGAGTAAAGCTAATTCCTGATGATGACCAACTCTGAAAATCAGGAGCTAAACGAATGAACTGTTTGTGAATTTCATCTGTCACCCATAATACTAAGGGAAAGTTAAAGTTTTGAAAGTTGTTTCTAACTAGATTAGCTGCAGTTAGTACATTATCTATAGTATTAACAGATTCTAAACTCTTAACCATTAAAGCTTTAGGTAAAGTCTGACCTAGATTTTAGTTAATACTAGAATAAAGTGTATCTGTAGAAGTGTCTAATACTAATTCTGCATATTCTATAGGGTATTCTTGTTTTAGTTGTTGGAGAATTTTTTCTCTTAATTCTGGAGAATTACAGCGAACTAAAATTAGGGAAAAATCACCCTCAGATAAAGTTATCGCTCTAGCCAGAGTTTGCAGCGATCGCTGATTATGTTCTACTTTATTTTTCTTTATATTAGACATTTGTATTTTTTATATAGTCTTGTAATTTTATATTTATTATACCAATTTCAGAAAATATTGCTACAGTCACAACACAGGGAACAGGGAAAAAGGTAAAGAAAAACACAATCAAAAAGAAGAAAAAAGGTTTGATTTATAGAATTTATCGAATTTATATTTTTTTTATTGTAGGCATAAATCAAAAATATAAGATGTAACTGCCTTTTTTGAACTTGCTATTATAGAACCCCTAACAGTATCTTTGCAAAAGTGAGGATTAGGAGACAGGAGACAGGAGACAGGAGGCGCGGAGGCGCGGAGGCGCGGAATCAGGAATCAGAATTTCGGTGAAATAGAATAGGGAAAAAAGTATAAAAATAGCCCCAATCTCCCCATATCCCCATATCCCCGTCCCCCGATCTCTCCAGCTAATTTTATAGAGCCGCTTAGGGGTTCTATATAGCAATCCTCCGCATATTCGTGGCAAAAATATTACTGCTTTTGAGGGAACAGGGAACAGGTGGGAGTTTCAAGTTTTTTATTTACTTTTTAATTACTTCCAACCTATGGGCAGATTGCTATAGAAGCTATTTAGTATCAGGTAGACACGGGGACACACCGGACGGGGTGACACGACGACAGGGTGACACTCTCTCTGGTGCGTCTGGTGTGGACTCAAGAACCTGCGTTTCCCCCTCATCCGCGGCTGGTGTATCTCCCTCTCTCCGCGTCTCCGCGTCTCTGCATCTCCGCGTCTATTTTTAAATAGGGCTTGCTGATTAAATATCAAAGGACTGATATATATTAGTTTCAGCCTTTTTTGGTCGAAAAAAGTGCGCTTGTTTCAGTCTATAGAGCTGCAAAAAGCTAGTATTTTGGGATGATTATGGCAGAAAAATCTTGGGACAATTTTGACGACTACCTCCTCTATAATTTCCATTTTTCCTGTCTCCTGTCTCCTGTCTCCTGTCTCCTGTCTCCTGTCTCCTACCCTTACCACTCATACTTTATTCAGCAAACCCTGAATAAATCCCAAATGGTTTCTATATTAGGGGTAGGTTGACTCCTTTGCCAAAAACCTTCAGCTTTGCGGATATACCAAATGGGTTGTATCGTGAAACTAAGCTTTAAATACGATCGCAGGATCGATGCGAGTTACCTTTTGAATAGCAAAGAAACCTGACCCTACACACATAATAACTGTTACACCTAATACCCCAAGCGCAGACCAAGGTGTAATCAAAATAATAATACCCTTACTTGCTACCCAACCACTCAATCCTAAACATAACAACATTCCTGGAATATAACCCAAAACTGCCATCCACATTGCCTGTTCCACAATTACTGCATATAATTCTTGATCCGATGCACCCATAGCCTTGAGAGTCCCAAATTCTTTAATATGGTCAGATACGGAAGAATACAAAATCTGAGCTACGACCACTATACCAACAATAACACCGACGATCGCCCCCATTCCCAAAACTAAACCAATATTTGTTCGCGCCAACCAAAAAAATCTAGTTTTCTCAGATAGTTCCTGTTTCGTATAAGCGGTAGTAGCTGGCATTACCTTTTCTATTCTTTTTTTCAATGCTTGTAAATCTTCACCTGGTTTGGCCTTGACTAATATGTAAGCGATCGGGTCTGCTACCTCTAATTTTTCTGGTCCAGGTATTTCGTTTAACTCTTCATTTGGGTCTTTTTTCTCAATCACCTTTGCGCATTGAACATTTCCTTCTCCTAAGACTTTGCAGTTAACTTCAGAGTTAATACGGGCAGTAATATAATTATTGGCATTTTCTAGGGATGTAAATAATAAGGTACTTGATACAATTGACTGAGTACCTTTTGTGACTGCAACTAATTTTGCTGGTAGGGAACCAGCGAGCGCTGTTGTTCCTACTCCTTCTGAGAGCATACTGGATAACCGACTTTGATCGGCCATTATTGCAAAAGGTTCTTTGAGGTCACTGACGTTACCCTCTATGACATTTCCGGGATTGAATAGTTGTCCATCTGGGTTAAACCCAATTACCATTAATGGACTCATTTCTCCGTTTTCAGGTCGCCATCTAACCGAGCCTAAAATTAGAGGTTCTGCCTGCTGGACACCTTCTATTGTTTGAGCCTGGCCTACTTGGCCATAAAGTAGGGGGTCTGTCAGCTCGAAGTTGACCATTTCATCAGAAGCTATCCAAATATCTGCGTTAGATTTATCTATTAATAAGGTTGTGGAACGAGCAAAACCATTTAATATACCTGTTTGAATTGTGACTAAGCTGACTGCAAATAATATTCCTGCTTGGGCTACCAGAAATCTAGGAATATCTTCTAATAAGTTTTTTCGAGCTATAGAAGCCATATTGTTTGAGTCAAAGTTTCTATAATAAGGTTCATCAAAAATATTATATATATCTCTAAAAGAGAGAGTAGGGGCAATTTAGTTCCTAATGCTGTTCCGATAATCAAAAATCAAATCAATTATCGAGTATAAATCATCAATTCTTTATCGCTGCTCCCTACTCCCTCTTTTCCGGATATGTCTAATAAATCCCCATTCCGCACTTCAATTTGTAGTATCAAAATTAGCATGAAAATCAGTGGTTGGGCAGTATTTATCTATATGAATTATATCATGTCCGGTAGCATCGGTATTGTATAGCAAAGCTAGGGAAAACTTTACTGGGAACTGGGAACAGGGAGGAAAGCTTACAGCACTTTTTAGGATGGTGAGGTACAGTTGAAAACTAATCTCTATTTCATATTTACCAAAGTGATAAAACTCTGTACCTCACTAACTCCGAAACTGCTGTAAGAGCAAGAAAAAAACTTAAATTTCCTGTAGATATCTACCATTGGCTTTACACCAATGATATCATGTCCGGTAGCATCGGAATTGTATAGAAAAGGTAGGCAACAGGCAACAGGCAACAGGCAACAGGCAACAGGCAACAAACAGGAAGGCAATTGAGCCAGAAAAAAACTTAAATTTCCTGTAAATATCCACGCTAACTTTTAGACA
>JBFRWR010000276.1:0-9008 GCA_051439685.1 Trichodesmium sp. | reverse complement strand
AAAACCAGTTTGGGTAATGTTAAATTTCGATTCTGACTGGCGTTGGTTAATAGACCGCAAAGACAGTCCTTGGTATCCAACAATGAGATTATTTAGACAGCCAAAAATAGGAGATTGGAATAGTGTATTTAAACAAGTGAAAGAGAACTTGGAAAATGTGCTAAATAATAATTCTCCAACCAATCAAATTTCTGAAAAAAAGGGTATCAAATTGCCAGAGGAAGCCATTAACAAAGCTTTAGCAGAATATCAATCTCACAAACATAAAAAATACACAGCTTTATCTACCTTCATAAATTCTCCAAACAATATCCAAACTAAAAATTTTATTTCAGCAATTAATAGTAATATTAAACAATCCGATAATTTCCAAACTTCTACTTCCGAAATAATGAAAATAATTGCCATTGACTGGCCGTTAAACCCTATGACTGGTTGGGGTATTTATGGCATTAATCTTACTCTCCAACTACTTAAAAATCCAGGATATCAACCCCTATTATTAAAACCTCCTTCTATTCAACCTGGAATCTTAAATCCCCTGCATCAAGCTTTACTAAATCCAGCTTTCAATGCTCAGAAAAATCTGCAAAATCAATTCAAAAATTACCAAGGTAAAAAGATTAAACTCAACTTACCAATATTACACGCATTAGGTAGTAATTTTTCTGTCAATAACAATTTTGTAGGAACCCAAAACATTGGAATTATTTTTTCAGAAAATACTAAATTTACCTCTGAACAAATAAATCGCGCTCAAGCATACAATTTAATTATTACAGGTTCTACTTGGAATACTAATATCTTAGAAAGTCAAGGCATAAAACCCGTACAAAAAGTTTTACAAGGTATCGACCAAACAATTTTTCATCCAGCACCTAAGTCTAATATATTTGGCGATCGCTTCGTGATTTTTTCTGGAGGAAAATTAGAATATCGTAAAGGTCAAGATATTGTCATTGCAGCTTTTAAAATATTCCAAAAACGTCATCCTGAAGCATTATTAATAACAGCTTGGCATAATTTCTGGCCTCAATTTATGGTAGGTATTGAACAAACTGGAAATGTTATCGGATTACCTAAAGTTAGTCAAAATAAACGGTTAAAAATTACTGAATGGTTACTAGAAAATGATATTCCTACAAATGCGGTTATTGATGTTGGTGCTATTCCTAATTATATGGTCGGACAAATATTAAGAGAGGCTGATGTTGCTGTATTTACAAATCGCTGTGAAGGCGGTACAAATCTTGTAGCAATGGAAAGTCTTGCCTGTGGTATCCCAACAATTATTTCTGCAAATACAGGACATTTAGATATTATCAATGATTCTCATTGTTATCCGCTAAAAAATCAAAGTCATGTTAAACCTACTGCTCATTTTCCAGGTGTAGAAGGTTGGGGAGAATCTGATGTTGAAGAAGCAGTAGAAATGTTAGAAAAAGTCTATTCAGATTCAGAAGATGCTAAACTTAGAAGCAATAATGCTGTTAATTTTATGCAAGATTTGACTTGGGAAAAACAAATTCAACGTCTTCTTGTTATTCTGGAAAATTTTATTTAATACTAAGCAATTCTATTTGATTAAAAACATCTTAGTTTTTGTTACGAGTCAGTAGTAATATTATAGCAATTAGGAATCAGATGTGAGAATTAAGGTATTTATTAAAAGCAGAAAATATAGCAGTTATCATATTCATTTTTATATATTTTATTCTTCCCTGTTACCTAAAGTTCTCCAATATCTCACAACTTAAATCATATTGCTATAAATTAATAAATATTTCCTACAAATATTTAGATTGTTTCTAGTGGTCAGTAGCTAATATAGGGTTTGCTAAAAAAGTATTTTTTAACGAGTAGGGGAGCTGGGGAGTAAGGGAGTAAGGGAGTAGGGGAGTAGGGAAGTAATTTTTTTCCCAACTATCCCCCAAAAATCCTCTCCTTTTTGAGCATGAAGAACTGAAAAATAGGTACTTTTTCCAGAGCTAAAAAGGCACTTCCCGAATAATGAATAATGAATAATGAATAATTGATAGTTAAGAGTTGATAGTTAACAATTATTCATTCAACAATTAACGCCTTGAAGCCAATTCTTGGATAGGGAATCAAATCAAAAAAAATCCTTTTAGTCAATCCTATCCGTTTTCAGAAGAGGTAATTAGGGTTTGGTGAAAAAGTCTTTTTTCAGGGGTAAGCAAGTGGGGGAGTAGGGGAGTAGGGGAGTAATTTTTTTCCCAACTCTTGCTGAAAATACTAACTTTTTGAGTATTAAGGGCTGAAAATCTGGTACTTTTTAGCAACCTAAAAAAGCTCCAACCTTTATCTGTAAATAGTTTTAGATTTAATCAGCAAGCCCTAATTATTAATTATTAATTGTTAATTGTTAATTATTGAACCCTACTTCCTACCCCAAAAAAAAGACTTTATTCAGCACACTCTATTTATGTAGATATACTGAGTGTAAGAACTGTCTAAATAGGTTTGATATTATAAGTCAGAAATTACCATATTTTTAGTTAATCTTGATTACTTTAAAGTTTTCGGTAGTCTTGCTTTCCGAATGCTGAGAATATCTATTTTTTTCCAAAACTCCCCACATTTCCCAAACATTCGAGACTTTTCATACCATTACTATCTAACACTACCAAATTTTATACAACATATGAAATATTTTTATATAGAAAATCAAAGCACATAAATAAAGTTCATAAATTATTCTGAATAATGCACAAATTTAGTTCCCAATATCCTCAAGACTTCTTCAGAATATTATTAAAGTATTACAGTGGTTTCAGAGTGAATTAGGTAGAAAATTTTATGATTATAGGAAACAATAAATAGGTAATATAAATGAGAATTAAACTAGACTTAAATATTCTGAAAATCATTATAATTAATAGTTGTGACAGTATAACTACCAAAAATTTTGAGAATCTTAGTATAAGTCCTAAATTCTTCTATTGCTGCTTTGACATAATTATGATTACTATTAGCTTCTATATCAATAAAAAATAAATAATCTCCTAAAGATAACTTAGTCGGACGAGATTCTATTCTACTCATATTAATATCTCTTTTTGCAAATACTTCCAATGGTTTAACTAAAGCTCCTGGTACATTTGCTGGTACAGTAAAACCTAGAGAAGTAAAGACAGAATTTTCCAGTTTATTTATACTATTAATAATTAGTTTAATATCTGAATTTTCTATTTCTATAGATTCTTTTGCCAATACCCAAAAACGAGTACAATTGTCAGGATAATCATTAATTGGATGAGCTAATATAGGCAATTGATAAAGTTGAGATGCTCTCTGAGAAGAAATAGCTGCAGCACTCAAATCTTGTTCTAAATGTTGTAATGCTTCTGTCGTAGAATTAGTGGGAATTTGTTGTACTTGTGGCAAAAACTTTTCTAACCAACATTGACATTGAGCTAAAGCTTGTGGATGAGAATAGACAATTTTTATCTCTTCAAAACTAGCAGCTAATGATATTAAACCATGATAAATAGGCAAAACTAATGCTGTTTGAATATGTATAGAGTTCAATTGCCAAACCGTATCTAAAGTAATAGTAACACTCCCTTCAATAGAATTTTCTACAGGTACAACGGCCAAATTAGCTTTCCCTTGAGAAACTGCCAATAAAGTTTGAGCGATACTCGGATATGGACATAAAAAAGATTTTTGGCCAAGCTGGTTCAGTTTTTTCGCAAATGCTAATGCTGCTGACTCAGTATAAGTCCCAGCAGGGCCAAGATGTGCGATAGATATGTTCATAAAACCTCCGTCAATTTTAAGCAGTTACATTTTGCAAAATTAATTTATATTTATTTACTTAGTTTTCATCTATAAACAAGTATTATTTATCAAAATAATTAACCTTAGGGAAATACTATCTCCGTTAATCACCAAAATTGATTTAGATATAGCACTACCCATTAAGGTTAGGACATTCCTAAATCCTGGAACTGTTGAATAGTCTGCTGTTCCCTATTCCCGATTTAAGTAGTGCTATATCCGAGTATGATCGGAGTCACATTGCAAATAGTTAAGATTAATTAAAATTTAGTTATAACATATTGATTTTTTAAAAAATTATGATTGTTAAATTTAATGCTTCACAATCAGTAGATATTCCTGTAGTAGAGCAACAAATTCCTATCAAACATTATCTTCGTCAGCCAAAGCGTTTAGTCAATACCTTAGTTGATCAAACTAGATTGCAGCAAATAGATCAAGATTGCTTCCGTTTGAAAATGCGTCCATTAAACTTTATGATGCTGACTATTCAACCAACTGTAGATATGCGGTTATGGTCTAGCGCTAAAGGCAAAATTTACTTAAAGTCAGAAGGATGTGAAATTCGTGGCGTAGAATATATAAACCAACGCTTTACTCTTAATCTGGTTGGTATTCTTGAACCTCAAGAAATAAAAGGAGTTACTCATCTCAAAGGTCAAGCTGATTTAGAGGTTCAAGTAGAACTACCTCCTCCATTATGGTTAACCCCACAACCAGTCTTAGAAACAACAGGTAATGGTTTACTCAAGAGTGTATTAATGACAATCAAACAAAGATTAACCCACAAATTATTGGTAGACTATCATCAATGGGCCTGTGATGAAACTAAATTATTAGCTGAGAGTCAACAAAACTCTATCTTATCTCCTGGTGGTCAAGTTATCTGATTACAAATGAGGATTAAGTTAAGGCCAGATTGTTTAAATTACTGATATTGTAGATAACCTCAGCAATGAAATTTGTCTAGACAATCAAAAGCTTAACAAAAAAAACCATAAAACTTAATATATTGTAATATAAGGTAATAGCACTTTTAATAAAAATTACCTTAACTTAAATGTATAACAATTTTTTTGCATCTCAATCTGTCAATCTAGTTGTTCCAGAGCATCCTATTTCCATTAATCATTACCTCAATCAACCAGAACGCATTATCAATTCTTTAGGAGATCCTACTACTATAGAAAACCTAACTGATAATATATATCGCCTCAAAATGCGTCCTTTAAAATTCTTTATGTTGAAAATTGAACCAGTTGTAGATATGAAAATATGGACTACTCTTCCAGGGGTTGTTCATTTAGAATCTGTTGCTTGTGAACTCAAGGGAATTGAGATGATTAATGAACATTTTCAACTTAATCTTAATGGTACAATGCAGCCTACCAAAATTCAGGAAAAAACTTTTTTAAAAGGTCAAGCAGAGTTGAGTTTACAAATATTTTTACCTTCTCCTTTTAATAAAATACCTAAATCAATGCTTTTATCTACAGGTAATAGTTTATTAGGTAATATTTTGTTAAAAATGAAACAAGGATTGATGAATAAATTATTATTAGATTATAGCAACTGGGCGACTGCAAAAGATAATAATTTATTAGCTGCTTAAAATAATAGACTCCTAAAAAGATAGATTATAAATTGCAATAAGTAGGTTGATCATTCCCAATACTTAATTTAGGTAAAATTCTACTATTTGCAATGGTTACTTGAATTTAATAAATTAAACTAAATCCGGTTATTCGATGGAATATTAGAGAAAAATATGAATCCTTATTCGGCAAAGAATTTTAATTTTTGGAATCTCCTGACTAAACCGGATTTGGTTTTATATCTAAAATTCCAATAAAAAACCTTGAATCCTGAGACAATCAACTTAACAGGATTAATAATTCTGATTTTAGTAGTAGTACATTGCATTGGTTTTGGTAATACTAGATTGTCAACCAATATTCACCATTCCCATGCAACACTACATTTATTTTAAAGTATCTTTAAGAACAGTTCTAGCTGCTAGATGATTGCGAGTAGAAGTCAGAATTTCTACCTCTCTTTGCAATCTAGCTCCAGTATCTTGCATCTCTAAAAGAGTTTGTTGCTCTGTAGCTACACCATAAAGATTACTAGCAACCCAATATGATAACTCCTTAGGTAAATCAGGCACATCTTCTGGTAACTCTATACTCTGATCCATTAGTTTTCCAGAAAGATGAACGACATCCCTAAGCAAAACCTCAACTTGATTTGCTAAATCTCCAAGATCATTTTCTGAAGGACTATCTTCTATCCATTCAACTAAACCAACTAGATAAGGTTTCTCCCTCACTGTATCTAAAACTCTAAATCGCTGTTCACCTGTCGTCAAAATCTTCATCCGATCATCAGGTAAACGCTGGTAGTCCTCAAGTTTAGCACAACAACCAATGGCTACAACTCGGTCTTGAGTAGAATCCCACATCAAAATTCCAAATCTACTATCGCTTTCTAGAATAGTATTCATCATAATTCTATAGCGAAATTCAAAGATATGTAATGGTAAAGGTCTACCCGGAAATAATACTACTTCTGGTAGTGGAAATAATGGAAGTTCTCTAACAGCTACAGAAGAGGATGTCATTTTCTAGTATTAATAAATAAAATTTTGCTATTTCTACTTATACTGTACCTGATTTTTCTATAGTTGGATATCTATCTACTTAGATTTTTGGTAATTTTTATTTTAAGGTGAAAATTAGAGGCTAATCATACTTTTAATCATAATTTTCTAGAACTACCTTGAATTGATAGGACTACTCAAATATGTGGGGACTTTCTCTCTTTACTATTCCTTTTTGCGCTAATTAACCTCGCCACTAAAATTTATTTTCAAATACCAAAAAACTTAATAGCTGCTAACTAATACTAAATAACAACTATACCAACTCGTCCATAGCTTGTAAAAAGTTTTATAGTAGTTAAATTTAACTAAGATTATTGGAAATTCTGACTCTTAACTCCTGTATGGACGATTCTCGTTTGTGTAGCATTCCAGAGGAAATCGTCCTTACAATCACAATCAGGACTTACGCAAAAAATGAAATTATACACTATCTGTAGGGGATAATCGCGATTTGCCACTACTAGATATGGTAGTTATGGGTAAGTCCTAACAATAATACAACTAAAATAGGATGGCTATAGCTACTTTATTATTATGTAGTGTCTAATTGTAAAAATTAATATACTTACGGAGCCAATAAAAAAAGCTTGAAACCAAGGAAATTCAACCTAAAAATAATATTACTAATTTTTCCAAATAGACACTAGATCAATTTTTTAGTTAATTATTTATAGAGTTTGAGGAAAATATCGAATTAGTCAACATAAATTCAAGATTAAACTTAAGCTGAAAACTTCTACAAAATCCAATGATCTAAAATTATAAACACCTAGACAAAATTAATTACATATTAGTGCTTATATAAAATTAATTAGGGTTTGTTGAAAAAGTATTTTTTAAGGAGTAGGGGAGTGGGGGAGTAGGGGAATAATTTTTTTACCCAACTATGCACCAAAAATGCGCTCCTTTTTGATCATCAAGAGCTGAAAACCAAGGTATTTCAAACCTAAAAATGCTACAACCTTGATCTGTCAATTTATTTGTCAATACTTTTATATTTAATCAGGAAGCCCTAATTAAACATTTTATTATATATCTCCGATATGATCCAGAAATTATCAATTTTTTCTTCCTGTTCCCTATTCCCTGTTCCCTCTATCAACTAAAAAAATCCTAAAAGCATAACTAATTAATAATCAAAATCTTAGCAGAATATAACCATTGAAAATACAAATAATTATAGATTAACTAAGAAGTAACTTGAGACCATGAGCATTATATAAGAATTTTCAAATTTTACTTGCTCATAGCCTAGTTCCTCAATTCTCTCTATAATTTCACCTCAATATCTACACCTGCTGGTAAATCAAGCTTCATCAAAGCATCAATTGTTTTTGAGGAGGGTTGATAAATATCAATAATTCTACGATGAGTCCGTGTTTCAAAATGTTCTCGTGAATCTTTATCAACGTGGGGCGATCGCAATAAACAGTAAATGCGTCGTTTTGTAGGCAAAGGTATCGGTCCTATTGCTGTTGCTCCAGTCCTATTTGCCGTATCTACAATCTTGTCACACGAAGTATCCAGTAAACGGCGGTCAAACGCCTTCAAACGAATCCGAATTTTTTGTTGTTGAATTGTGGCCATTTCTCTTTAATTTTCTAGGTTCAGATTTTAATTAAGTCAGAAGTTGTTTTTGTCAAGAGGATTTTGAGTCACCCTCCACAAACATTTTGCTAGTTAAGGAAGGTTTGATAGCAAACAAAGCAAGGGGCGCAGACATTTCTAAATTTTCATGTCTCAGTCATAGATTATTTTTGACCCTTGTGCATAGTGCTATATACCCAATAGACATCTCCAATAATCAAAGGTTCAAATCAATTATCTTACATAAATAATCAATTATTTCCCCCTACTCCCTACTCCCTACTTTCTACTCCCTCTTTTCTGGAGATATCTAATTATTTTGATCAAAATAAACTTTTATTAATTAAGTAGCAGAAAAGCAAATATCAATAACTTACCGAATAATTAAATAACTAAATAATTGGAGAGGTAATTATCCATTATTCATTATTCATTAATGAAAGTGCCTTTCTGCCACTTAATCGTTCAGGAAGTTGTCCTACTCTATAATCTTAGAAACAACACCAGCGCCAATAGTCCTCCCACCTTCACGAATGGCAAAACGCATACCTTGTTCAATTGCCACTGGGTTAATTAGTCCAACTGTCATTTTAATCCGGTCACCAGGCATTACCATTTCTGCCGCACTACCATCATCAGCAGTAAAAGACTCAATAGCTCCTGTCACATCCGTTGTCCGAATATAGAATTGAGGGCGATAATTTGGGAAGAAAGGTGTATGACGGCCTCCTTCTTCCTTTTTCAGAACATATACTTCTGATTCAAATTTCTTGTGGGGAGTAATAGAACCTGGTTTTGCCAAAACCATACCACGTTGAATATCATCTTTCTGCATACCACGCAGTAATAGTCCTACGTTATCTCCAGCCATTCCTTCGTCCAGAATTTTCTGGAACATTTCTACACCTGTAACAGTTGTACTACGAGTATCCTTAATTCCCACCAATTCAACTGT
>JBFRWR010000275.1:0-5625 GCA_051439685.1 Trichodesmium sp. | reverse complement strand
TATTTGAGAACTCATTCTGCTGAAAAATATCAGGCATTATTAGTAAATTCTCCTCTATGGATTGATTGGCAAATTCAAAATATCGTAGGAAGTAAAAATCTGACTCTGGCAGATGAATATGCTCAAGCAAATCAAGAAATAGTTAAAACTTTAACCAAGATAACTAACGATAATCAGCTTACTTATTATCTGCAATATTGTGCCGAAGTTTTAAGTCAGGGAGATGCTCGGAGAATTTCATTAATTTCTGAAAATTTATTAACTCAAGTTTTTATTAATTGGAAAAAGCTGTTAGCTGAAGATGAATCTTTATCACCGCCGTTACTTGTAGCGAAACAATTAAAATCTAATCGGCAAAATCATAGAAACTTGACCTTGACTAAGGGCAAAAAAAATAATTCGCCAGAGGTTTTATCTCCACCAGTAGAACGGAATTTATTGGCAGAAGCAGAATCTTTATTACTGCGTATTTATTTACATTGTCCGAATTATCGTCAAGATGTAAAAGATGCTATGGAAGCTAGAGATTTACAGTTTAGTTTGTCTGACAATAGATTTTTATGGCAGCAAATTATTTCTGTGGAAAATATCTCAGAAAATCAAATTAATGAATCGGATGATTTAATTTCAAAATTACAGGATAGTTGTTTGGAAACTCCAGATAAATTTGTTCATGTAGAGCATCTTTTTCATTTGGATGAAAAGATAAAAAAAAATCTTCTCAGAGCGCCTTTGGAAATTCGTTCTACTATAGCAACTATAGAATTAATTATGTCTATAAAACGTCGTAGTGCGATTTTAAATTTGTGGCAAAAAACTGACTTATCTGTTGAGTCTGAGTTGGCGAAAAAGTATCAAGAAAAATTTTATTCAGAATCTGAATGGATTCAGGAATTGGAAAGGTTAAGACTTACGACTATTCAGGATTTAATTGAAGTACCTTTAGGAGAATTATAATATCGTAGGGGTTTGGTCTCCAAACCCAAGAATTAGGGTGCGTTTCACTGCTTTGGAGCTTCAGAAAATGTCTCGACTGTTGCGCATAGAGCAATAGAAGAAAATTCCACTATTCATCTTGACTGGCGGAGTGCTTGAGAAAATGTCTCGACTGTTGCGCATAGAGCAATAGAAGAAAATTTCACTATTCATCTTGACTGGCGGAGTGCTTGAGAAAATGTCTCGACTGTTGCGTATAGAGCAATAGAAGAAAATTCCACTATTCATCTCCTCTGGCGGAGTGCTTCAGAAAATGTCTCGACTGTTGCGTATAGAGCAATAGTCAGAAAATTCCACATAAGTAAGTATTGGATTATCAGTCTCTAATTAAACTAGAGATTTTTGATACAATGTTTAAAATTACAGCAGTTCTGGAGTTGATGAGGTACAAAATTTTACAAGTTGAGGGAATAGGGAATAGAGATTAAATTCGTATTTGATTGATAACTGATAACGAATAACTAATAACTGAAATGATTCCGTTTTTCCTCTCTCAACAAGAAAATTTATTTTGCACAACAACTTATTAAAAAATCATGGTTCAAACTTTATCAGCACAAGAAATAAATTTACAGATACTTAGGGAAAAATTCAGCCTAGAGTTAGTTGAAAATGATGATTTTTTTCCAGAGTGGCAATATGAATTACCAGAAATATCCGCAACAGCAAAACAAAGATTAGACCGAGTTAAAGCTAGCTATTCTAATTTATTAGAAGACCCGCCAATATTAGAAAATACTGTCAAAATGGTAGTATTATCTCCCTTATTAGATTTGGCTAATTTCTACTTTCCTCCCTTCCCCATCAAGTCAGAAAAATCTATAAAAATTTCCCTAGAAGATGAAGGAGTTATTATTAAAGGAAAAATTGATGTATTCGTTGTATACGAAAAAATTTGGGTAATGGCAATCGAATCTAAACAAGCTGCTTTTTCTCTAGAAGCTGGCAAGTCACAATTACTCACTTATATGCTTGCTAATCCTAATTCTAACCACGCAACTTATGGTTTAATTCTGAATGGTAATAGCTGTCGATTTTTCAAATTAGTGAAAGGAGAAACATCACAGTATGCTGTATCTAGAATATTCGATATTTTTAATCCAGGAAATGATTTGTATTATGTACTTAGTATTTTAAAAAATTTAGCTCAGGAGGCAAGAAATTTAATAATTAACAATTAATAATTAACAATTAATAATTAATAATTAGGCTATATGTACCGATAACTTCTAACTGAAATAACTTAGCCATTAGAAGTCTGAAAAAGCTATTTCTTTGATGGTAACATTGGTAATTTCTGTCAGTCGTTGGTGGGAATTTTAATTATACGTTTACTACTAATATCAACTTTTTTCTCTTTTTTACCATTGATGAAGTTGAGTAATTTCTGTTTGTTGAACTATGAATACTGATAACTGAAACTGGTCTCACTAGATTTAATGGTTGAATAAAAAGTCATGCAAATGTGCGAACAAAGACCAATATATAATCCTACCATGATTTTTTTGCCGACGCAAGGAGTAAATCCTTTCGCCGCCGATTTTTTGGGTTGCTTCACAAAATGCAGATTTTCCGATCTGTACATCTGTGGCAAAACTTTTCCTGCCACTGACTTTTTTTCTATGGGTGCTTCACAAGATGAGATTTTTCTCTACCTTCGTGATCGCTCAGGTGCGGAATTTTCTTCTATCTCTTCTACTCCGTATCATAATCATCCGTACATCTGTAGCAATATACTTGTCTGACTATATTTAATAGTTGAATAAAAAGTCATGCGTAGGTACGAACGAACCCCACTATTTAAACTATACCATGATTTTTTGGCCGATGCAAGAGGTAAATCCTTTCGGCGCCGATTTTTTCTGGGTGCTTCACAGAATGAGATTTTTCTCTGATTTTTAGCGATCGCTAAACAGAAAGGAGTTTCATCGCTTCTATATTTCTCTTACCACTGAATTTTTTGGGTGCTTCACAAAATAATTTTTGCCTTTGATTTTTAGCGCTCAAGTGCGGAGGGTCGTTCTATCCCTTCTGTTCGGTAACATAATCATCGGTGTATCGGTGGCAAAATCTGTTTCTAGCGATATTTTTGGCATTGAATAAAAAGTCATGCGTAGGTACGAACGACCCATAGTATTTAAACTATACCATGATTTTTTGGCCGACGCAAGAGGTAAATTCTTTCGGCGCCGATTTTTTTTGGTGCTTCACAAAATGCAGATTTTCCGATCTGTACATCTTTGGCAAAATTTTTCCTGCCACTGACTTTTTTCTCTGGGTGCTTCACAAGATGAGATTTTTGCCTACTTGAGCGATCACTTCTGTCAGAATAAAACCTTCCTATCACTAACTTTTTTCTAGGGGTGTTTCACAAGATGAGATTTTTGCTAACTTTCGCGATCGCTCAACTGCGGAATTTTCTTCTATTCCTTCTACTCGGTAACATAATCATCGGTACATCCGTGGCAATATTCTTGCCTGACTATGTTTTTTAGTTGAATAGAAAGTCATGTGTAGGTACGAGAGAACCCCACTATATAATCCTACCATGATTTTTTTGCCGACGCAAGAAGAAAATCCTTTCGGCACCGATTTTTTTTTCTGGGTGCTTCACAAAATGTAGATGCTCTGATTTATGGGAAAATCCTTGCCTGATTATGGAAAGTTCAAACCTTTCTACTACTGACTTTCTTTAGTGTGCTTCACAAAATGAGATTTTTCTGTGATTTTTAGCGATCGCTAAACAGAAAGGAGTTTCATCGCTTCTACATTTTTCTTACCACTGACTTTTTTTGGGTGCTTCACAAAATAATTTTTGCCTTTTATTTTTAGCCTTCAAGTGGGGAGGGTCGTTCTATCCCTTCTGTTCGGTAACATAATTATCGGTGTATCGGTGGCAAAATCTGTTTCTAGGGATATTTTGGCATTGAATAAAAAGTCATGTGTAGGTACGAGCGACTCCCATTATTTAAACTATACCATGATTTTTTGGCCGACGCAAGGGGTAAATTCTTTCGGTGCCAATTTTTTTCTTGGGTGCTTCATAAAATGTAGATACTCTGATTCATGGCAAAATCCTTGCCTGATTATGGAAAGATCAAACCTTTCTACTACTGACTTTCTTTAGTGTGCTTCACAGAATGAGATTTTTCTGTGATTTTTAGCGATCGCTAAACAGAAAGGAATTTCATCGCTTCTACATTTCTCTTACCACTGACTTTTTCGGGAGCTTCACAAAATAATTTTTGCCTTTGATTTTTAGCCTTCAAGTGCGGAAGGTCTTTCTATCGCTTCTCTTAGGTAACATAATCATCCGTGTATCCGTGGCAAAATCTGTTTCTAGCGATATTTTAGCATTGAATAAAAAGTCATGTGTAGGTACGAACGACCCTCACCATATAATCCTACCATGATTTTTTGGCCGACGCAAGAGCAAAATCCTTTTTACGCCGTTTTTTTTTAGAGTGCTTCACAGAATGCAGCAAAAACCTCAAACTTACAACTTCATAAAAACTTCTGACTTCTGAGTTCTGACTTCTCTTTATCCGTGTATCCGTGGCAAAATCTGTCTCTTGCCCTGTCTTGCCATTCTGAAAAAAAATTTTACCCGCTTCGGGGGAGGGAAGAGAGAAAAGAAAAAGAGGGAAAAGGGGAAAAGAGGAAAAGAGAAAAGTGGAAGAATCCTAGGAACGAGAGACAGACGAGAAGACGCGAAAACCAACATCGTTGATGGAGAAGTCCGCAATGAAATAGATGCGCCAGGCACTCCGACAATACCAAGAACCGTAGTACCAGCTACCGGAACGGAGCACTCTTATATTACTATTACCTCCAGTTTCCCAAGGACTACCATCAGTAGGCGCTCCATTATAATTATCATGCCAATCATCAGCACACCATTCCCAGACATTGCCGTGCATATCGTACAAACCAAAACTATTAGGAGGAAAAATTCCCACATCTGTTGTTTCTTCTCGATATATTCCTTTAGGTGCATCACCATAAGGATATCTACCATCATAGTTAACTAACTCAGACGTTATAGTTTCCCCAAAATAAAAAGGTGTTGTTGTTCCAGCTCGACAAGCATATTCCCACTGACTCTCACTGGGTAAACCATATTTTCTACCCGTTATTTGTGAGAGTTTCTGACAAAACTCTGTCGCGTCGTTCCAACTTACATTTTCTACAGGACGACTCGCACCTTTAAACCTAGAAGGATTATTTCCCATAACCACTTCCCACTGTTCTTGAGTAACTGGATACTTTCCCATGAAAAATTCTGACACATCTACATAATGTTGCGGACCTTCACTATCTTTTCTTTCTACTTCTGTCTCTGGAGAACCCATAAGAAATCTACCTCCAGGAATTTTTACCATTTCTAGGGAGATTCCATTAAAATTTTCTGTCATTACTTCTGCCTTACCTTCACGACGACTTATTATTTCTCCTCTCCTATTAACTCTCACAGTAGTAAATGTCTGAATAGGAAATTCTGGTTGTGGTGGAGGGGGTGGTGCTGGAGTTGGTTGGGGAGGAGAAATATTTTCCGGTGTAGTTTCTGGAGGAAAAATATTTTCTGGTGTTCTTTCTGAAGTTGGTTGGGAAGTAGAAATATTTTCTGGA
>JBFRWR010000274.1:0-5490 GCA_051439685.1 Trichodesmium sp. | reverse complement strand
AAAAGTTTTTTATCTCGTTTACAACCCTATTGTCAGGAGGAAAAATCTGTTAAATATTTGGTAGAAAATGTCCGTTTAGCTCGGAATATCGCCAGAGATATTGGTTTAGAAACTCCCGAATTAGGAGCTTTTGGTTTAGCTGCTTGGTTAGCAGAAAATTTAGTTGGTTCATTGCCAGAATTTCAGCAGGGATTAACTGTAGCAAAAAAAGCAGTTGTAGCAATGTCTGAAAGTGAGAAATTATTAGAGATTTACCAACAAAATCATAGTCAGTTCGAGCAGCTCAACAAAGATTATCAGGAACAACAAACAATCTCTCAAAATATACAAGCAAGGCTCAAAGAATTAGACTTCCAAAAAAGCCAAATAGATTTAGTAGTCTCAGAAGTTGGTGTTTGGTTAAAAACAGGCAAAAATCCAATATTTGCAGCCTTAAAAAAATGTTGGAAAAATGGTCAAGCTTTCCAATTAGACTTAATTGAATTACCAGAAAGTTTACTCCAACTTGCTGCTAGTAACAAATTACAAATTTTGCCAGAATATGGTCAACCTATTAATAATTTGCCAGATTGGGAAAGACTAGAAAAAGCATTAAACGCAGAGTCAAGTCGTGGCTTTCAAAATATCCAAGGTAAAGAATATCGTTTTGATGAATTTTTGCAGATTAGTCTTAGTCAACCACCGATAGTTTTGTCAGAAAAAGATTATCAAAAGTGGCAAGAATTTGCTGAAGCATTTAAAAATTATCAGCGACTAAGCCAAAAACAGAGACAACATTTAGTAGAGCAAGTCCGAGAATTTTTCCATGAAAATCAGAGAAAATATAGTTTTGTCTGGGAACCAGATAATATCCCAAATACTTTAGGCGAAATAGTCGATAAATTTTTCAATCAAATCCAGCATAACGCCCGTGAAATTTTACTCCCTATCAAAAGATATAATCTGAAAAAAATCGAGAAAACTCAGCAAAGATTAGAAGAGACAATTCAATTGCTGGAAACTTATAAACAAGAAATAGATATAGTCGCCCAAAAAGGTAAAGAGTCTCATCAAAACCTCGAAAATAAATATCAAGAATTTCTCCAAATACTAGAACAAATAAATAATCAAGTTGGAATGCCAGAAAAAATTAGTAATTTAGCTAAACAGTATCTTGAATGGCAGCCATTACAAGTATTAAACGATAAACAGAATTTTGTAGATCAAGTAAAATCTTGGGAAAATCATCTCAGTCAACTTGAGAAAATCGCCCCTTTACTAGAACCATTTGCCGTTCTAGCAGAGATGAAAAATATTCTCCAAACTAAACTCAAAAACGTTCAAGAAAAAGCCAATCAATCTCAGGAAAAATTAGCATCTTGCCAAACAGAAATCAATCAAATTCAAACAGCCTTAGAACAACAACTATCAACAACCCTAATAGAAGAGAGAAAATGGTGGAAATTAGCATGGTCAAAAATCCCAGAAAATCTCAAACCAACCATTGATGAAAAAGAATTATTTACCAAAGAACTTCTCCAGAAAATTAAACTTCAATTTACTAACTGGCAACAGGAATTAGAAACAGAAGAAACCTATCTCAACCGCCACCAAAACTTTATCCAAGACTGGATAGAAAAACTGAAAAATCCATCAGAAAAAGATAGCAATGATTTAAGAAAAATCTATCTTGATAATGCCAATGTTATAGGTATTACTTGTGTTCAAGCAGCCAGTCGGAGCTTTGCCGAAGAATTTAATAACTTTGATGTAGTAATAATTGATGAAGTTAGTAAATGTACGCCCCCAGAAATCTTAATTCCCGCATTAAAAGGCAAGAAATTAGTATTAGTAGGAGACCATAAACAATTACCACCAATGTTAAATGATAATACTATTGAAGAAATAGCTGAAGAAATGAAAAGTACAAAAGAAGAACTATATTTTCTAGAAGAATCCCTATTCAAACTTCACTTCGAGACAGCCAGAGAAAATATCAAACAAATGTTAACCATTCAATATCGAATGCACCCGAATATTATGGGAGCAATTAATCAATTTTATCAACATCGTTTACAATGTGGTCTTCTAGAACCAGACCAACAACGCTCTCATAATTTAGGAGGTGCAATTATTCAAGAAAATCAACATATTATCTGGGTAAAAATGCCACAGCTAGAAAGTTTTAGAGAACAAAAAGAAGGAACATCACCTTTTAATGAAAATGAAGTAGATGTAATTGAAAAACTTTGTACTGAAATGGAGAAATCCTGGTCTATTAAAATTGCCGAGGGGTTGCCCAGGAAAGAATTAGGAATTATCACATTTTATAATGCCCAGTTGCGACTAATAGAATCAAGAATTAATCCAGAAAATTTTCCATCTTTGCATATCAGGACAGGAACAGTTGACAGATTTCAAGGCATGGAAAGACAAGTAATTATTGTGAGTATGGTGAGAAATAATGAAGAAGGAAAAGTAGGATTTGCCAAGAAACCAGAACGGGTAAATGTGGCTTTTTCTCGCGCTCAAGAATTGTTAGTTATTGTTGGGTGTCATGGGTTATTTACACAACATTATGGAGCAGTCGGAAATATGTATTCAGAAGTATCTAATGTTGTGCGTAGTCAAGGGGGGTTGGTGGAAGTTTCTGATGTTTTAATGACCTCAACCCCACTTTACCTTCATCCACATGAGTGACAAATCTGGGAAAAGAATAAAATAAGCGATCGTCAGAATCATCTAACTTTGTCCGTTGATTAGCTTGTAACAACATAAACAGTTATTTCTAGTTATCAGTTATAATATCATCAAAACCAGTATAATTCTATTTTCAATCTTGATAAAAAGGAGAATTATGTCCCAAATTGTTATCAATTTACTCAAAACTGGAGAGTTATGTTAATTGACAAAATAATAGAAGAAAAGAGATAATTCGCAACCTCTAGATAACACATAATCATTTGAGGAGTTATGTCAACCACTAAAATACCAGTAAATATTGCCAACTTACCCCTACGTTTACTAACAGTAGATGAATATCATCGTATGGCAGAAGTAGGAATTTTCCACCCAGATGAAAAGATAGAATTGATTACAGGACAAATTATTAACAAGATGTCACCCCAAGGAAGTTCTCACGCTGCTGCTATTCGACGGACTGATCGCCTATTTAGTAAGCTTTTTAGGGAAGGAGTCTCAGTACAAAAACAACTTCCAGTTATCCTGAATAATTTTTCTGAACCGGAACCGGATATTGCCCTAGTCAAAGCAGACTCTCTTGATTATGATGACGATCATCCCACAGCAGAAGATGTATATTTGATTATGGAAATTGCCGACAGTACCCTCAAAAGTGACATCGAACTGAAGGGTAAAGAGTATGCTAAATCGGGAATTGAGGATTATTGGGTGTTGGATGTGAACCATCGTCAGTTGTATGTGTACCGACAACCAACTCAGTCGGGATATCAGCAGAAAATGATTTTAGGAGAGTCAGAGGCAATCGCACCTCTAGCATTTCCTCTCGCTAAGATTCTAGTTGGGAAGTTATTACGGCCTGTGGACTAAGCAAATCATCCATACTTCCTGTTTTTGCTGTTTTTTCTTTCAAAGACAGAACTTACACAAATTCTGAAATAATACCCTATCTGTAGAGGGTATTTACCATTTTTTCCTACAAAATATAGTGGTTATGCGTAAGTTCTGATATATTAATACCAGTTGGGTAAGGGCAAATAAATGCCAACTTACCCATACAAAATGACAAAAAAATCACTTTACTGAAATGACACAACTTCCACCTCTCATTTCCCGCGACATTTTATTCGGCAACCCCGAACGTACTAACCCAAAACTATCCCCCGATGGTAAATATCTTGCCTACATCGCCCCAGATGAAAAAAATGTTTTGCAAGTATGGGTACGAACCGTAGGCAAAGAAGACGATCGCCAAGTTACCGCCGACAAAAAACGAGGCATTCGGAGCTATCTTTGGACTTACAACGAAGACCAACTGATATACCTCCAAGATGCTGATGGTGATGAAAACTTTCATCTCTATCAAGTAAATATTCAATCTAACATAGTGCGCGACTTGAGTCCATTCCAAGGAGTTAAGGCACAAATAGTAGATATAGATCATAATTTTCCCGACCAAATATTGGTGGGATTGAACTTGAAAAACCCCCAAAGTTTCGACGTTTACCGCATCAACCTCAATAATGGTGCAGTAGAATTTGACACTCACAACCCAGGCAATATCGTTGGTTGGACTGCTGATGCTGAATTTCAAGTCCGGGCAGCAGCAACCATCACAGAGGATGGAGGTTCGGATTTACTGTATCGGGAAACCACAGAAAAATCTTGGGAAACGATGCGTCACTGGGGGCCAGATGAAGATGGAGGGCCGAGTTTCTTCTCCAATGATGGCAAAATTCTCTATATATTAGCTAACCATGATGCTAATGCTATACGTTTACTAGGTCTTGATCTTGCCACTCGCGAAGAAAAAGTAATTGCTGAGGATGCCCAATATGACATTAGTGGCACTTTGACTCATCCGACTACTCGCGCCATTGAAGCAGTAGGTTTCTACAAGGAAAAATTAGAATGGCAAATTTTAGACGATAGTATCGTAGCAGATGAAAAATTCCTCAAAGCTGCTCACAAAGGAGAGTTTCGCATTGTAGATCGCACTCTCAACGATCTAAACTGGTTAGTATCTTATTTTACTGATGACGGACCAGTTTATTATTATGCTTACGATCGCTCTGCTAAAACTACAACGTTTTTATTTACCAACCAACCTAAACTAGAAGGTTTACAGTTAGCTCCTATGGAACCTGTTTCCTATACTGCTAGGGATGGTCTAACTATTCACGGATACTTGACTAAACCTGTGGGAGTTGCTACTCCAACTTCAGCAGTGCTTTTAGTTCATGGCGGACCTTGGGCGCGGGATACTTGGGGTTATAGACCGCAAGCTCAATGGTTAGCTAACCGGGGTTATGTGGTATTGCAAATTAATTTCCGGGGTTCGACTGGTTACGGTAAAGATTTTCTCAATGCTGGCAACCGGGAATGGGCAGCGAAAATGCACGACGATCTAATTGATGGAGTTAACTGGTTAGTTGAAAATGGTATCGCCGACAAGAATAAAATTGCTATCATGGGTGGTTCTTATGGTGGTTATGCAACATTAGCAGGATTGACTTTCACTCCGGAAGTATTTGCTGCAGGTGTCGATCTTGTTGGACCAAGTAATTTGATTACTTTGATGGAAACTATTCCTCCTTATTGGGAACCTCTGAAAAAAGTTTTTAGCCATCGGATGGGAGATTTTGAAACAGAACCAGAATTTTTGAAGTCGCGATCGCCTCTGTTTTTTGTGGATCAAATTCAGAAACCTTTATTAATAGGTCAAGGAGCAAATGACCCACGGGTGAAGGAGTCAGAAAGCGAACAAATTGTTAAAGCAATGGAAGATGCTGGTAAACCTGTAAAATATGC
>JBFRWR010000273.1:0-3257 GCA_051439685.1 Trichodesmium sp. | reverse complement strand
GGTAACTTCCGGTTGAGAAACTGTTTGTTCAAAAGGGTATAAATTAACAACAACTAAATCAATAGGTCGAATATTATTAGCATTTAATTCTTCAATATCTTGAGGTAAATCTTTTCTTGCTAAAATACCTCCATGAATGCGAGGATGTAAAGTTTTAACTCTACCTCCTAAAATTTCTGGAAATCCCGTATAGTCAGATACTTTAGTGACAGAAATTCCAGCATCTTTGAGAGTTTTAGCAGTACCTCCACTACTAATTATTTCATAGTCAAATTCTGAAACTAGACTTTTTGCTAAGTCAATTAGACCTGTTTTATCAGATGTGCTGAGTAATGCTAAATGTGTCATTAATTTTAAATCCTAACTTAGAGAACAAACAGTATATTATTTTAATAATTAAAATTAAGATATTGAAACTATGCGGATTATTTTAATATTTTTATTATGTAGGGGCGGGTTTATTCATAAAACCGACAATTCCCAGCAAAAATTTCCCATTACCCCCCTGGAATTTTTACATTGACATTTCGTAGGGACGGGTTTCTCCAGAAAACCAGAAACTTCCATCAATAAATTCCCTAAACCCCCCCTCCAAAATTTCCTCACTTCTACAAACCCGGTTTCTGATAATACTTCCGTTGCCAGGAAATTTAATGTAACTGCCAAATTTCATTTCATTTTATAGAGCTTCTCAAAAAAATTTTCCAATAATCTAAGATTGTAAATATTGAAAAATTCTGATATAGTTAGTTTATATGTTGTCACTCGCCTATATACATGACTTTTTATTCAACTAAGTTAGCATATTCTGTTAAGATTCACAGCAAATCTAAATTAGCAGTTGAAAAGTTTTAAAAGAGTTTCTATCAACTGATGACCTGGTAAAACTTAGGTCTTAACGACAACCAAATTGGTAATTATACAGTATTTGATATTTTATCAAGATTTTTTCAAATTCCCATAGATCATTGTTTAATCAGTTCAGAAATTAAAGTTGTAAATGTTGAAACAAAAGCTAATCTAAGTTCAGAATTAGGTTCAGATCATATACCTTTAATTAAAGATTTATTTATTAGTAAATAATACCATTTTGATAAATTTTTGCTACAAATATTTAGGTTATTGCTTAGGAGTTATGAGACAAGACTCAGGAATCAGAATAAATAGTTTAATTGATTTGATAAATTTTTGCTACAAATATTTAGGTTATTGCTTAGGAGTTATGAGACAAGAGTTAGGAGTCAGAATAAATAGTTGAGCTGATAACTGAATGCTGACTATATTCCCTATTTCATTTATTCCAAAATGATGAGTTTAATTCATCGCTGAAAGCTGAAAACTAATAGCTGAATGCTTATATTAATACCTTTAATCCTCAATTTGCCTTGCATTAACCTCCACCGCCGAAACATCAATAGTACCAGGAGGAGTTAACCTACTAAAGTTACCTTCTTCAACCTTAAGTGGTTCTCCACAATTAGGACATTGACATTGAGTCTGATTTAAAGCAGTAAATTCATAACTACAAACAGGACACTTATCAATAATTAAATTGCGATTTAACCACCAACGCAAACCAATAAATGCAACTACAGGTGCAATTAAAATCAAACCAAATAATATCAAAATAGAATTAACTAACCATCCCAAACCTATAGAACCTAGTAACCAAACAACAGCTAAAACAATTAGCCAATTACCAATACTAGACATAGTTAATTGAAATATTTTTGAGTTCCCTTGATTCACTTAAATTATCTCCTTTAATAAACTTTCTTAATCAGCATTTAGCTGTTAGCTGTGAATTATTAAATAATTATCACACCGACAGAATAATTAGTTCAATTCTCTAGATTTTAATCAGAGGTCATTTCAGTTATCAGTTATCAGTTATCACCTGACTCTAGCAGCAAGCAAGAGGCTTGACATAAGGAATATTCTCTTTTTTATCCCCTATCCAAGGGGAGGCTCATACCCACAATTTTTCGGTAATTATTAATTATGACTTGCTGAAAAAGTCTTTTTGTTGAAGTAGAGAGTAGTTAATAATTAGGAGTAACAGGGAGTTATAGAATAGGTGGTCGTTCATAATAGCCTCCTTATTTCTCTACCTAACGTTACCCAAAAATAATCACTTTTTGATATTTTTCCATAGATAAAGATGGTACTTTTTATAGACCGAAAAAGACTAAAACCTCTTGACTGTCAATCCCTTTAAATTTCATCAGCAAACCTTAATTATTAATGATTAATTATTTGAAAGTTGTCTGACTCTTTCAGTAAAAGCTCCCCTACCAAAAATTTTTAAACTTTCCTCTCGTAGCCATTGACCATCACACCTCTTATCCTCTCCCTTCAACATCTCTATACAAGCATTAGCTACTGCTTCTGGGTCTCGATAAGCCACCCGCCATCCTAACTTTCCATCTTGTAAAGGTTCCGCCGAACCATCAGCATCTCCAGACAAAACTGGCATTCCACAAGCCATTGCTTCCAAATAAACAATACCAAACCCTTCCTGAGAAGGCATCACATAAGCATCAGCTACTTGATAATGTTTGACTAAATCCTCTGTAGGTACAAATCCTGCAAATACCACTTTTTCCCCTATTCCCAAATCTTGAGCCAACTTGGCCAAACGAGGTTGGTCATCTCCTCGTCCAATTACTAAATACTTGACTTCTGGAAAAATTTGTAGTATGCGAGGCAACGCCCGAATTGTGACATCAACTCCTTTATAGGGGTCTCCCGACCAAAGTCTGGCTACAGTCATTAAGACCTTTGCCCCCTTAAGGTTGTAACCCTCAATCAAATCTACAGGTTTCGGTCCAGGAATAAACTTATCCCCATCCACCATACAAGGCAACAATTGAAACTTTTCCGGGTCTAAATTGTTACTTTCACAACAGCGATCGCGACTATAACGACTAATAGTTAAAATTTTAGTTGCTTGTTTTAGTGCTTGTTGATATTTATTTGGTAGTGGTTCCCACACTTCTTTACCATAAGTTAAAACTGTATAGGGAATGCCAAGAGGTACACACAAAATTTGAACCAATGGAGCTAAATTAATATGACCACAAAAAACCTGTTTAGGTTGTTTTTTTAATAAAAACCATAGTAATGTTGTGGCTAATCTTAATCTCCCTAACCAAACAGACTGAGTTTTCAAATAATAGAAATTTAGACTCTTCGACTGATAAGGATTTTCACAATCTTTACCATCTCTGAGTAATAATATATCTGATTCTAGAAAG
>JBFRWR010000272.1:0-7945 GCA_051439685.1 Trichodesmium sp. | reverse complement strand
TTACTAATGGAGGCATCTGCATCTATGACTACTGCGTTGTTAGGCTCGGGTTCGACGGCGACTGAACTATCGCTGAATTCTACGTTACCATCATTAATAGTGTAATTAATGGTTACTGGATCTGTGCCAGTACCAGTATTGCGATAAGTTATCTGTCGTAATGCTTGATTAACTAAAGGGGTAGTAGCATTACCATTAAATGATAGTATTAATGTTCCACCACTATTTTGAGTAACTGTACCAATAACTGTACCATCTACTGTTAGCTCTCCTGGTGTCAAGTCTCCTGATACACTACTAAATACATCTTCACTATTTGCTCCGCCATTCCTTGCTAAGGTTAGGGTAGCGCCATCGTAGTTATCTCTCTCATCTAATTCTGGGTCTGTAATTATGGCATCACTATCTAGAACAACTGCGTCACCACCTCTAGTATAAGTGGGAGTATTATCTAGACTTGAAGGACTATCTGGGTTTTCTGGGTCTACCAAAAAGCTAGGAGCATCATTAGCAGGAATAACATCAATTGTTACGGTAGATGTATTTCCTCCTGAACTTTTAGAGTCAAATATCTGAATATCTATTTCTCTAGGAGTTGTATCTGGAGTATTATCGGTGTTATTAAATTTAACAGCTTTAAGAGCATTTTCAAAGTCTCCTGTTCTTGTAGTAAGATCTACCTCAGGATTCCCGAATCCAATATCCTGCAAAATAATCAAATTAGAATCACTATTTGGAGACCGAATAATATTGTTAGGTAGAGAACTTTCGTCCACCTGTAATTCATCTGCATCTTGAGGATTCTTCAGGGTAATAATAGCCTGAGTTAAGGCTCCTTCAACAATATCATTATCATCATCTCTTACACCAAGAAAATCTGAGATAGAGACCCTTTCTGTAACTATATTTACAGATGTTGTATCTTCAGTAAAAGTAGTTTCGTAGTCAAAAAGATCGTTAACATCAGGAATCTCTATAATACCAGGATCGGGATCGGGATCGATTAACCAGACATCTGTTGGATCTGGTCGATCCGGGTCTGACATTCCATCGTTATTCGATGTTGGGTCTATACCCTGAAGAACTCGTTCAGCTACTGGGTTATCAGTAGTGTAATTATTTATCCGATATAACTCTCCTAGGACATTTCGGCTAACGTATAAAGTATTGGCGTTGTTAGTCCAAATGGCACCAAATTGCCTACCAGTAGGCAAAGGCAAGTTTTGTCCTGGATTTTCAGGATCTGGAGGTGTAGTAGCTAGAGCTGTAGTAATAGTCCCGGCAGATGAATCTAGATCTATCGATATAGTAAATACATTAGCATTAGGGCCAACTCCATAGAAATTTTTGTCCTGAGCGTTGTAGATTATATCTCCAACTGTTCTTAACCCAGTGGCGATTCCGCTGTTATTAGTAAGATTAAAAGGAGTCTGAATACCCGTGGTAAGATTGATACGGGTTAGTTGTGTATTACCTGTCTTTACCCATAAATTATTCTGCTCCGGATTGTCTTCATCCTGATCGTCTACATCCGCTGCGTTTAAATTAATGCCATCTATTCCTTGTATATTAATAACTTCACCATCAATCAATACATCCTCAACGCTTCCATCAGAATGAATACGGATAACTTTTCCTGATGAAGTATCATCCCCACGATCAATTCCATAAATAAAATTGTCTAGTCTATTAAATCCTGCTGCATTATATTCAGATGTGTAAGGATCCCCTATAGCAATATAGTTAAGTGTCTTGGGGTTGAATACATTAAGCTGACCAGAAAGAACTTGGAACAAATAAGGCTGCTCTTCAAAAGGATCGAGAATATGCTGCCATTGATTTTGCATCCGATCGCTGAATGGTAAACTAACTTCTATCTCACCTTTTGTAACTTCTAACTCCCAGTTTCCACCCAAAGCAGAACTACCTGTTGCTTGAGCAGAAGCTGCAATATTTGCTCCTGTAAGTTTGTGCAACTTTTCTAAAAATTCTGCACCTGCATCTCCAGAAGCTAGATTACAACCATATAAGAATATATTGGTAACAGACCAAGTTTTTAATGCTGCGGAGTAATTATTATTAATGTTATGAATATTTAACTGACTATTACCTAGATATAAGCACCCTGGAGAACCATGAGAAATTATATGTATAGAGGATATTTGAGAATATTTGTTTATAACTTTGGTTATCTGTTGAATACCATCGTCATTAGGTTCTATAATAAATACTTTTGTTCCTGATGAAACTTCTGTGGCGAGTTCTTGATAATTATCTACATGAGAGTCTATAAAAACTATCTCTTTTACTATTTCTGTTTCAGTAGAGCGACCCAATGATTCAATAATTTGTTGGTTAGATGCCATGATAATTTTGTTAGATTCTATGATAATAATTTTGATATTTATGATTAGTAAAATTTATTACTACTCGGTTATCTTAATACAGAAATCATTTTTTTAATTTATGTTCCATTTTTAAGATAATTAAGATAATATGTATTACTTTAACAGCAGATAATTATATAACAAACTTTTCCTGAAGTCAAGCTAGAAAAGCAAAATTTAAAAATTAATTTTTTCCCAGATGACTTTTTCAGGACTTACAGAAAACAGGAAAATATACACCTCCTGTAGGGGGGATTGGCCATTAGATAGCGCACAACTACTGGACCGACACACCTTAAATAGTGCGTTAGATGGGAAGTGTGGGGAGGGTGGGGAGAAAAAGACACTCTCGACAAAAATAAGAGTGCACAGTTTTAGCTGTGTCAGTCTACTACAACATGAATAGCAGAGGTTTGCGTTCCGCAAAACGAACTCTAAAGGGCTGTTTCAGCTAAAATTGTGCATTAGGGAATCAGACTTTGTAGGGGCGGGTTTCACCATTAAGTTAAGGAGTTTTCACAGATTTTCCGATAAACCCGCCCCCAATGAGATAACCCAGCGTCTGGCGGGGCGGGTTTATAATTAATCGATAATTAATAATTACCTCTTGTTAAAATCGAGAGATAGTACACAATTAGGGAAATATTATTTCATTATCAATTATTCATTATTCATTAATTTCAAACCTGCCCCTACTATTGCACCATTTAAGGTGAAACAGCCCACTACTCGACTGTTTAAGCTAAAAATGCACAAGATAATTATTGTTTTTTTTGATTTATTAGTTAACAAAACTCTCAGGACTCAAAACAAATTTTATTCAATTTTATAGTAGTTTTCTGATAATTTTTGACCAAAAAATAAGGTCTCAAGCCTCCCCTTTTAAGGGGATGAAAAAAAAAACGATTCAGTATTTCAAGCCTCTGGCTAAACTCAGAGGCGGGTGTTAACTGGTAACTATTAACTGATAACTGAAATGACACTCTCTCAACCCATTTTATCAATCTTAATTCTAGTCAAATTAGATATGCAAAATAAATCAATTAACTAATATTAGATTTGGCTTGATCAAAACTATCATTTTAATAACTAATTCTGAAAATCTAGATAAAAATGCTCATAGCACACTACAAATCATGTCTTTTTTATCAAGTTATATCTTTTTTATATACAGTATTACCTCTTGGGATTACAATGATATTAATTGATTCTTGATAGTGGAGGAAAGTTTCGATGCCAGAGGCAGTAGGCGTCATAGAAACTATTGGTTTTCCTAGCATTTTAGCTGCTGCAGATGCAATGGTAAAAGGTGCACGAGTTACATTGGTTTATTACGGTATAGCCGAAAGAGGCCACTTTGTAGTTGCAGTTAGAGGACCAACTTCTGAAGTTTATCCTTCAGTCCAAGCTGGCATTGAAGCAGCAGAAAAAGTCTATGGTGGTATAGTGGACGGTCATTATATTGTTCCTAATCCCCCAGAGAATGTAGAATCTGTATTACCACTGGAATATACAGAAATTAGCGAACAGTTTAGATAAATTTTGTCCTAAATTCTATTAATAATTTGGCTGAATAATAGTTGATTTATGGCAGACATCTAAAATTTTTACAATTAATCCACAGGATTGAATTTTTAACTGAAATTTAGGAGAGATAGAATGGCGCAACAAGCTGTTGGAGCACTAGAAACTAAAGGTTTTCCTGGTATTTTAGCTGCTTCAGATGCAATGGTCAAAGCTGGTCGAGTTACTTTAGTTGGTTATATTAGGGTTGGTAGTGCGCGGTTTACTGTTCAAATTCGAGGTGATGTTTCGGAAGTAAAAACTGCTATGGATGCAGGAATTGCTGCAGTAGATAAAGTTTACGGTGCTACCTTAGAATCTTGGGTAATTATTCCTCGTCCCCATGAAAATATTGTCGCTGTTTTACCAATAGATTTTAATCCAGGTGTGGAAGAGTTCCGTCAACGAGTAGAAGGAATAACTGTACCAGGATTGCCTGGTGGTAGGTAAGTTATGATTAGTTAAATATCTACTAATCATATAAAAAACCGTCCACATTACTATTGTATTGTCAAGAGTTATTCTCGGTATAATTTTGGTTTTTCCGAAATAATATAGTTTGTGGACGGTATGTTTAAATTTAGAGCAATTTTGGAGTTAATTAGGTACAAAATTTCAGGAATTTAGGAAGTAGGAAAAAAAAGATTAATCTTCAAGCTGTAGTTCACTATCCGCGCCAAGTTCTTGAATAAGATTGAGTAATTAATTTTTATGTTGGTATATTTTGCTTTTGAGATATCTCTTATGAAGTAGAAAAAAATTCAAGATAACTATAAAAATATTAACCCTAACTAATCTTAAAGTAAGATTATTTGAGTTATGAGATATTGTAGAGTTTTAGGGAATCGAAAAGACGGAATAGGCAAAAAAGAAAAAAATCATCGACATGAATCTAATAAACCCTATTTTCTAGACTTTTAGATAATATTAAAATTATTAAATTTGATTCGTGATTGCTCTATTAATTCAAAAATTCAAAAATTAAAAATCTTAAAGTATTAAACTCAAAAAAAGTAATAAGTGAACATTTGATTTGGAGCAAATACATTATAAAAAAATAAAAATCTTTAAAGTAGTCCCTTAAATTCAAGCAATGGTAAAAAGTATGATACTCACTGTATTTTAGTGATTAAACATAAATTAATGGAATTTTGAGCAAAAATAGTTACAAATAACTAGAAATTATGCCAGTAGGATAGTCTTTAGTTCGTTTTAGCCTAATTCTCTATATTAAATTTAATCTTAAATATATTTTAATTAGGTTAAAGTAGGCAACTGTCATCAAAGTTACTATTAATTATAGATAATTTAATATTTGTCTACTCTACTATTCCTAAATTCCCGATCTCGAATCTCATATCTGAAGCTATGCAAACTTGGATTATACAACTACACGACTCTACCAATGAAATTACTTTTATTGGAATAACTGCCTTAACTGCAGTCATTTTTTGTTTTTGGTGTATTCCTACTGCTACAGATACTATGGTAAATTCTGCAGCAGGTCTAGCAGGTAAATATTTAGGCAAAGATCAACGCACGATAGTAATTAATTCTAGTACAAATAACCCAGAATTATTTCTGATGTTACTATCACTAAGTTTCCGTAGACTTGGGGGAATAGCAACTCCTCTAGGATCAAATTTTGCTAATATTTACCTGATGTTTATTGTTGCACCAATAATTGTGATGAGTAAATGGATAATTGTTGGTAAAATATCTAAGATTCAAAATTTTCTGGAAATTATTAACAAAGAAAAAATGCTGTTTTTATGGCATCTTTTTATGTCATTATCTATGTTCGCTTTTGCGACTACAGCTTACTGGTGTATTACAGGGGAATCAGAATTTTCCCCTTTACCAGATGGCATTAGTTCCCGTACTTTACCCTGGGTAATTATTGGTGGTTTAGTTTGTTTAGCAGGTGTGTTAGTTTTCTTCATTTATGAAAGACAATTTAAGAGAAAACGACCTGAATTATTTGATGATATTACAGCAGATGATTATGAAGCAAGTTGGTGGCAGTTTATTGTGGGAACAGCTTTATTAATATTTTTTTGTTATATCTTAAATATGTTATTTATTGCTTGGACGGACATTTATGATAGTTTACTAAGTAAATTATTTGGAGATGCAGTTTTTGCCGGACTGCATTATTTTTTGGGAAGCTTAATATCATCTTTACCAGAAACAATTGTGGCTATCAAAAATTATGAACGCTTAACTTCACCAGATTTGAATACAGCAATGGCATCCGCAAGTCAGTCAAATATGACGAATTTAGCAATAGGATTTTTTGGTAGTATTTTAGCTAGTTTGCTGTTAGCTATGGGCATGAATTATAGGTTGTAAAAATGTAAAAGGGAACAGGGAACAGGGAGAAATAAGTGATAATTTTTGGCTCAGAATTAATTTTATTTTTGATTTTAGGAAATGTGATAAGAGGAAATCATAGATTAATTTAAAAATCTACTTCTCTTATCTGTTTCTGGATAATTTTTTTATTCAAAATAAGGCAACTGTCAGAAAGTTGCCGTTAAACCAATTAAAATTCAATTAACAGTTTTGTTCAACCATTATGTAGCACAGACATCTTGCTTGTTAGCGGTGTACTTCATAACGTGGGGAAAATGCTGTATGATTATATTTTGGCTAAATTTTATTTTAGAGATTACCTAAATTTGCTAATCCCAGAATTACACCTGCACCTAAAATATGACCAAAGCTGGTAGTTGCCAAAACACCAGCTACTCCAAAACCACCGAAAAGGTTAGAACTAGGCATAGCAGGGCCAACACTAGGATATTTAACTGTTAACTTACCAAAGGCGATCGCTACGATATTGCAGATAATCATGATTAGGGCAATTTTTGGACTCCAGCTAAAAGTATTAGGGCCGAGTGTTAATAAGGTTGAGTAAAGCATTTTTTCTTCTCCTGATATATGTAATAAATTGAAAATGTCAATGGCATCTTTATATCAGAAAATTTTTCTTTTTTTTGTTCTGGTGAGACTTAGCAATAATTCTTTACAATTTCAGGGTGAGATTTATCAGATTCTGGTGAATCAGCATTAATATTTCAATATTTAGGGACAAGTCTATTTTCAGCCATTAGACCTATCTGAGGAAGTAGGAAAAGCTTTTTGGGAACATTTGGAAGCTAAAGACTAATTATAATTAGTATGAAATCAAATAAATGACCAAATCTTATTTAATTTATCTTGATGTCTGTTGTTTAAATCGTCCTTTTGACAATCAAACACAACCTCGTATTAAATTAGAAACACAAGCAATTTTAGAAATTATCAGCTATTGTCAATCAGGAGAATAGGAATTAGTAAATAGTACACCCTGACAATCAGAAATTTACCAAATAGCTAATCAAACAAGAAAACAACAAGTTGAACAATATTTATTTTTAGCTAAACAGACAATTTTGCTAAATCCAGAAATAATCAAAAAAGCCAAAGAATTAACAAATTTAGGAATTAAAAATTTTGATGCTTTACATCTGACTTGTGCGGAAAATAATGTAGATATTTTCTTGACAACAGATGACCGTTTAATAAACAAATCTATATCTTATCAGGATACAATTAATGTTAGTGTTGCTAACCCGATAACATGGTTAATTAATATTATAGCGCTACGCGCTAGGGAGTAGGGAGTAGGGAATAGGGAGTAGCAGACTTTTCAAGGGTTTTAGGATTTAGAAATGTCCTAACCTTAATGCGTAGCGCTATACCAGTAATTTAACAGGAGCTAATGACAATGACACCCATTGAATTACAAAGAAAAGGTTTTCAAGCTTTAGTTGATGCTTTAGGAATTGTCGATGCTATTCGCTTTATCCATCAATATGATAGGGGTAGCGGTAATTATACAGAAGAACGTCATCAATGGTTAGATACCTTAACGATGGATGAGATTTTAAATGATATTGAAAAACGACAACAGATGAAATAAGGCTAAGGGGTATTGATAATTGGTAATT
>JBFRWR010000271.1:0-3153 GCA_051439685.1 Trichodesmium sp. | reverse complement strand
AAAGAAAATATTTCTAATTCTTCTAAATTTGTTCAAAATAAGCTAATGACTATTTTAAGCGAAGAAATGTTAACCCCGTTAACTTCTATTATGGGAATGACAAGTATTCTCAACCAAGAAATTTATGGCAAACTAACTAATAAACAGCGAGAATATGTAGAAGTTATCAACCAAAGTAGCCGATATTTACAATCCCTGGTTGAAGAAATTATTGCCTTAGCACAATTAGAGGAATCTGCCAAAAATACAGAAAAAACTATGGTTGATCTGACAAATATTTGTCAGCAAATAGTTAAAAATTTAGAACCAGAAACAACTCATCGAAAGCTTGAGGTACAGTTACTAGCTGGAGCAAGCGATCAGGTTCTTTATTTTGACAAAGCAATTTTAGAACAAATACTATACAATTTATTTTATAGTGTGATTCAGACTGCTGGTTCAGGAAGTGTTGTCAAAATTCATTTGTCACAAAAATCAGAAGAAGTTGATATCGCAGTCTGGGTTCTTCATCCTGTATTGGGAGATAATCTTCCTCATGCACAACTCTACTCTGAAAAATTATCTGAAGTTGAAAACAATGAAGACTCTAGCTTAAGACTAAACAAATTACAGTTAACTTATCCTGATTTAACAACAATAATTTTTGAGAAAAAATCAAAACCAACAGGAAATATTTCTGTAAACCCTTCTCAAGACTTATTAGCATTATTATTTAGTTGTCAGCTAGCAGAACAAAATGGTGGCTCTCTGTGGATACAAGGTTCTGAACAATTAGGCTATAGATATATTTTAGCTTTTCCTATTTCTAACTAGGTGATTTCAGTAGACCATTTCCTGTTCCCTGTTCCCTATTCCCTATTCTCTAAAATGAACTCAGTTTGGCAAAAATTAACACTCACTAATCTTTCACTTTCTGACTATCCATGGTTAAACGCAAGCTACCTCTATAGTTTACTCAACGGTGCCCTCTATAAATGGCGACAGGGTAGTTGGTTAATGCAATGGGGAGAACCTCTGGGTTTTGTCTTGCTAGCAATTTTATTTAGTTTAGCTCCTTTTGTCAGTACCTCTCTGATAGGTGTATTACTAATGACTTGTGCAGCTTGTTGGATATTGCTTACCATCTCAGATAACACCCAGGAAAATTTCACTTCCATTCATCTCCTAATATTGCTTTACTGGGGTATTGCCACATTAGCAATGGTGAATTCACCAGCAAAAATGGCAGCTTTTAGCGGATGGGTAAAATTGACTCTTTATCTATGCTTATTTGCTTGTTCGTCTCTAGTATTACGATCGCCTAAACTGCGTTCTTGGTTAGTCAGTGTTTATTTATTAGTTTCTCTAGTTGTCAGTTTCTATGGTATTCGACAATGGATAGACAAAGTTGAACCCCTTGCTACCTGGAACGATCCTACCTCCACTCAAGCTGGCGTTACTCGTGTCTATAGTTATTTAGGAAATCCTAATTTATTAGGTGGATACATTTTGCCAGCTATTGCTTTGAGTTTTGTAGCAATTTTTGCTTGGCGTACTTGGCCACAAAAAATTCTAGCAGTAACAATATTCGTGGTAAATTGTGCTTGTTTACGTTACACAGGTAGTCGAGGTAGTTGGATCGGGTTTTTAGCTTTAATATTTGCCCTGTTAATTTTAATGTGGTATTGGTGGAGCATCTATATGCCGAGATTTTGGCAAACTTGGTTCCTACCAATAGCTTTAGGAAGTTTTGCCGGGTTGTTAATTTTGGCAGTAGTCTTACTCGAACCTTTGCGCGATCGCGTACTTAGTATTTTTGCTGGGCGTGAAGATAGTAGTAATAATTTTCGGCTCAACGTTTGGATGTCGGTATTTGACATGATTCGCGATCGCCCAGTTTTAGGTATTGGGCCAGGAAATGATGTTTTTAATAAAATCTATCCCCTCTATCAACGCCCTCGTTACAGTGCTTTAAGTTCTTATTCAGTACCTTTAGAAATTATTGTCGAAACTGGTTTTATTGGTTTAACAGCTTTTTTGTGGTTGCTGTTAGTGACTTTTAATCAAGGAGTATTACAGTTGAAACATTTGCGAGATACTAATAATGCTGAAGGATATTGGTTAATTGGAGCGATGACTGCGATGGTAGGATTAATGGCTCATGGTTTAGTGGATACGGTTTGGTATCGTCCGCAAATTAACACAGTCTGGTGGTTGATGGTAGCTATTGTTGCGAGTTATTATGGCGGGGAAAAGGAAGTAGGGAGTAGAGAGTAGGGAATTGTGAGTGAGCAACAGATAAGACCTCTCCCCTAACCCCTCTCCTGCAAGGAGAGGGGAGATATACTCCCCCTTCCCTTGCAGGGAAGGGGGTTGGGGGGTTAGGTTATGTTTCAAATAACAAGGAATTAATATTAGTATTAAACGCCAAGAATCTGCATATTGACTATTATAAATATCCGAACTGACTACAACAGCAGGTCGCTTTTTGCTAGTAGTTTGGTTAGTAAATGGAAATGGCACTAGAATAACATCACCAAATTTATAAATAGTCATAATCATCATCTTCGGGATTATCCCAAATTTTCTCAAAAGCTGCTTCAGACAGTTTAGTAATAGAATTAGTCAAACTTTGCTGTTGTTGTCGCTGAGACAAAAAATCCACAAAATCTATTATTTCGGAAACTTTATCTGGAGGCAAACTGCGGATTTTGGTAATTAGTATTTTTTCCGACTCAGTGTAAATGTTTGTGTTTGTCATTAATTTATATCAATATTATGTGGTTTTGGATTTTCTATTCCTAAATATTATTTGTTGGAGCAAATACTTGTTGATATTTGGTAACTTCGGTGATGAAGAAAAGTTATTTTTGTCACCTTCTAAGTATAGCAATACTTTTGATAATTGGTATAAGATGGTGCGTTACGACAGATTGTTAAATGCCTTTCACACTCTAAATTGTAACCGTCTTTTCATGTCCGCTCTTAGCGGAAACGCACCCTACTGGACTGTTTCACCTTAAATGGTGCGTTAGGGAGTAGGGGAGTGATATCAAATCCGGTTGAATAGTTATTGTATAGTCGGGAGTAGGGGAGTAGGGGAGTAGGGGAGTAGGGGAGTAGGGGAGTAGGGGAGATTGAATACTGAAAATTATAGAATTATCAACATATACT
>JBFRWR010000270.1:0-14739 GCA_051439685.1 Trichodesmium sp. | reverse complement strand
AAAAACTTAGGAACTTCAATAAATTCTCCATCACTGGTAACAGCATAGTGCAATAATCCTAAATCAATACATGCATGAGTTATCTTCGGTGGGTTGAATTTCTGCACGCCTCAAAGGTACAGCTTTATCTTCTATCGTTAAGCTGATATACCATCCGTCTGCCGCCCGTACTACT
This sequence comes from Trichodesmium sp., assembly GCA_051439685.1. Lineage (GTDB taxonomy): Bacteria > Cyanobacteriota > Cyanobacteriia > Cyanobacteriales > Microcoleaceae > Trichodesmium. The sequence goes on along the minus strand of JBFRWR010000270.1, from coordinate 14,564 downwards.
GTACCTGTTTTAACCTTGAATTGTATTGGTATTGAACGATTGTAGACAAAGGGAACTAAACCAATCTTTGGTAGATTTATACAAAAACGACCGTTGGCATTTTTGACTATATTGGCATTTGATAACTGAGGATAACTGAAAGAATTATAATAATGCCGACCTTTAAATTTAGGTCTACCACTGGTTTTACCGTTTTGATCAGGTAAGGCACAAGTTATCCATTGTTGTTTGTACACGCTGGATAACATCTTGCAACACCTGAGAGTGCATAGACTTATACTCAGGGAAAAGTTTTTTAGTCTGTGCTAAATCTGCTAGTTGCACAGTCTCCCAAACAACATATCCATTAATTATGTTCGGATGCTTATCCCCTTTCCTTGTGATCGGATTACCATTACTGTCCTTTTTCCGGCCATCTCGTGTTTGTATCCTAAATTCAGGGATATTCTGATAAATCTGGTCTACTGGCACCACTGAAACATTAAGAGGACAAGCATTTACTGGTGTGCGGGTTTCTTCAAACCAGTTTAACCTTTCAGCTAAACGGTAATTATATTGCTTTCTGGCCATTTCTAACCAATTGGCTATAATTACCGTTTGACTTTTATGGGGTTTTAGCTTGTACTTGTATTTCAACAGCATAGAGAATAGACCTCCTGCGCCATACATCTGTTATTATAATGACTGTATGTTTAATTGTCAACAGCTATAGCTAAATAATTATGAAAAAAGATTTTGTATCTAGTGGTAGAGCCATATCTGACATGAAAGCTCACTTAGTCTTGGTAACTAAATATAGAAAAAAGGTAATCAATCAGGAGATGCTCAAACGATTAGGAGAAATAGTAGACAATCTATGTACTAAATGGGACTGCAAACTAATAGAATTTAACGGTGAACCTAACCATGTACACTTGCTATTCCAATACTACCCACAGCTTGAGTTGCCTAAATTTGTTACTAATCTAAAATCTGTAAGCAGTAGGAGACTTAGAACGGAGTTTCCAGAACAAATCAACAAAGCTTATTTCAAAGCTGTTTTTTGGAGTGAATCATACTTTATTGCTAGCTGTGGTGGTGTAAGTGTTTCAGTGCTAAAGAAATATATAGAAAATCAGGACGAACCACATACATAACGCCCGGCTTTCCCAGACGACGCTCCCCTTTGGGAGAGCGCGGGACTTCCCGCCGGGGGAGTTAAACTGGTATAATTGTATTATACAGCGTTTTCCCTGGTTATGAGGTACAAAAGTTTAGGTTTGAGGGAACAGGTAATAGAAAAGAAGAAAAATAACTTCACCTCATAACCTGCGGAAACTGCTGTAACAATTATAACTAAGAAAAAATACTGAAAAAAATATCGCGATTTTCAGATATATATAGCAATCCGCGCATAGGTTGCGGGTAATCAAAAAGTAAATAAAAAACCTGAAACTCTTGCCAGTTAACAGTTAAGCGTTCCCTCTCTTGGTGCGCGTTCCCAAGCCAGTCCGTTGGACGGGTCTCCCGACTTGAAGGAACTGGCGTTTGCGTCTGTCGCCGACGCGGGGTCGCACCGCTGTTTCCTAAAAAGTAGTAGGATTTTTACCACGAATAAAATAGGATTGCTATAGACAAAATTGATAGTGAAAACCTCAAATAATTTTCTAGTAAATACTTTTCACTTTCTACTCTTTACTCCCTAATCTAATTAAATGGAAAAAATTATAGCGGTTTTCATTAACATAGAATACAGCTATCAACTCTGTAACTTATCTAAATTCAAACATACTTATATTTTTCTGTAGTCTACCTTTGTGAAAACCACTATAAATGGAAAAAACTGTAATTCATAATTTATCTATTAAACAGCTAATCTCAAAAAATCAATTATGAACAACGATATAATAACAATTCTGATAATAGATAATCAGTCTGATAATTTATCTTTTCTGTCTCAGATAATTAGTCATACAGAATATCAAGTTATATCAGCTACTTCACCTGAAGTAGCATTAAAATCTGCCATTAATAATCAAGTAGATTTAATCTTAATCGAGGTGAATTTACCAGAAATGGATGGATATGAACTATGTAAACTGCTAAAAGCTAATCCGCAAACTGAGCAGATACCAGTGATTTTTTTAACTGATTTATCAGATAGTGACCAACAAATTAAAGGATATGAAGTAGGAGGAATAGATTATATTAATCAGCCAATTCAGCCCAAAGAAGTATTGGCAAAAATAGAAAGTCAAATCACAATCAAAAAATTGCGTTTAAAGTTAGAGGAACAAAATCAGAAACTACAGAAAAAAATAGAAACACAAGAAAATAAGTTATTAGCAATTATTCATAATATGTCAGAAGCATTGATGATTATTAATAGAGAAGGAAAAACACTATTTGTGAATCCAGCCACAGAATTATTATGGGAAAAATCAGCCCCAGAATTAATAGGTCAAAACATAGGCGTTCCTCTAGTAAAGGGGAATGAAACAGAGATATATATTCGACAAAAATCAGGAAAACTTTTATATATAGAAACACATATAAGAACAATTATTTGGGAAAATCAAACATCCTATCTGCTCACACTAAAAGATATAACACAACGACGTCAGGAACAAGAAAAATTAAAACTATTAGAAAGAGCAATATTTACAGCTCCTCAAGGAATTGTGATTAGTGATATAACAGCAGAAAATGAACCAATAATATATGTTAACTCAGGTTTTGAAAAAACTACAGGTTATTCTGCTGCCGAAGTAATTGGTAGAAATTGTCGTTTTTTGCAAGAGAACGATAGGAAACAACCACAAATACAAGAAATGAAACGAGCGATCGCTGCGGGGGAAAAATGTCAAGTCATATTACGAAATACCCGCAAAGATGGTAGTAAATTCTGGAATGATTTGACAATTGCTCCAGTACATGATGAATATGGGAATTTAACTCACTATGTAGGAGTACAGGTAGATATTACTGATCGGGTAGTTGCAGAAATGGAACTGTCTAAAGCAAAAGCTTCCTTAGAGAAAAAAATACAACAAGCATTATTACTGAGAGAAATCACTCACAATATTAGGTATTACTTGGATCCACAAGAAGTATATCAAACAGCAGCAAATCAAATAGGAGAAATTCTCAATGTAGATCGTTGCCTAATTCATACCTATAAAGATTTTCCCATACCACAAATACCAATAGTAGGTGATTATCAAAGCTCCGATCTAGATATAACCGCTAATTTAGAAATACCCGTACTAGGTAATCCCCCTGCTGAGTTAATGTTGTCACAAGACTCAGCTATAGCTATTGATGATGTTAATACCTCACCTATTTTTAAACCAGTGTTGTCTATCTGCGAGCAATTGAAAATTAAGTCAATGCTGGCAGTTAGAACTTCCTATCAAGGACAGACAAATGGAGCGATCGGTATACATCAATGCAGTTATGTTCGTCATTGGACAGAAGAAGAAAAAGAATTGTTAGAAGCAGTAGCAAGTCAAGTAGGTATTGCCATTGCTCAAGTAAATCTTCTGGCAAAGGAAAAACAACAACGACAAGAACTAGCGGAACAAAATCGACTGTTAGAACAAGAAATTCAGATTCGCAGACAGATCGAAGATTCACTCAAGAGAAGTGAAGAACGTTGGCAATTAGTATTACAAGGGAATAATGAGGGAATTTTTGACTGGAATATTAAAGCAAATCAAGCCTTTATGTCTCCTCGGTTAAAAGCTATATGGGGTTATGAAGACTATGAAATTATATCCCATTACGATCAATGGTCTAGTCGTATCCATCCAGAAGATGATGAACGGGTGATAAATTTTTTAGACAATTATCTGACTCGAAAGCATTCACATTTCAGCATTGAATACCGAACACGGTGCAAAGATGGTACTTATAAATGGATATCAGCAAAAGGTCAAGCTCTGTGGAATAGTAATGGTCGTCCAGAGAGAATGGTAATTTCTCATCAGGATATTAGCGATCGCCGAAAAATAGAAGATGCACTCAGAGAGAGTGAAACTCGTTATCGAGAGTTAGTAGAGTCACAAGATAGTGTACTGGTTTGTAGGTGGGAACCAGATGGTACTTTGACATTTGTTAATCAATACTACTGTCAATTTTTTGGTAAATCTGCAAGTGAAATCTTAGGCAGTAAATTTCTGCAACTCATCCCGGAGGAAGTAACTCAAGAGAACTCGCAATTATTAACTCCAATAACTTTAGAAATAGAGATGAAATCTGCTTCAGGAGAACTACGGTGGTTAACTTGGACAAATCAACCAATTGTTGATCGCAATCAGCATTTGATTGAAATACAATCATTTGGCATTGATATTACAGAGCAAAAACAACGGGAAGATGCTCTGCGTTTGATTGTTGAAGGAACAGCAACTCATACAGGTGAGACTTTTTTCAATGCTTGTGTTCAGAATATAGCTCAAGTTTTACAAGTTCGTTATGTTTGTATTACTGAATCGAATGAATCAAAAAATCTCCTGGAAACCAGAGCATTTTGGAATGGTTCAGAAATAACAAATCAGATTGTATATTCCCCGCTATACACTCCCTGTGAGAAAGTATTGGCAGGTGAAATTTGTCGTTATTCAGACTCCATACAAAAATTTTTCCCTCAAGACCCTTGGTTAGTTGAATTAAACATAGAAAGTTATTGGGGTATCCCTTTATATAACTCCCAAGGTAAAGTTATTGGTTTGTTAGTGGTGATGGATGTCTTACCCATGAATCTTACTTCCTCTCAAGAGTTAATTTTGAAAGTTTTTGCGACACGAGTGGGAGCAGAATTAGAACGTTTGCAAGCAGAGGAAAAACTTAAAAGCTCCCAACAAAGACTTTCATTCTTATTACAAAATACTCCTGTAGCAGTCATAGAATGGAATCTGGAGTGGGAAACAGTCGCCTGGAATCGGACTGCGGAGTTGATTTTTGGTTACACAGCAGGGGAAATCATAGGTAAAAAAGGATTAGAATTAATTACTCCAGAGCAGAGTAGCGTTCCTGTTGAAATGATGACTCAAATTTCTCAAGGTAACAGTTGTAAGATCGCTCAAAATTTAACAAAATCCGGAAAAATAATTATTTGTGAGTGGTATGATACACCCTTATTAAATCAAGAAGAAACAATTATTGGATTTGCTTCTATTGCTATTGATATTACTGAGCGTCAGCAACAAGAGTTATTACAAAATGTACAAAATACTGTCCTAAAAATGGTAGCTCAAGGTCAACCATTAAAAGAAGTTTTACTGGAGTTAACAACTCAAATTGATCAGTTATTACCTAATCTTCACTCAGCAATTATGTTGGTGGAACAAAATAGTCAAGAATTACGCCACTTTGTAGCACCTCATATTCCTCAAGTTTGGCTGCAAGCTATTGACTTTATACCTATCAATCATCTTTGCTCTTTTAATCCCACAAATAACCTCTATCAACAGCTAATTATTGATGATTTAATTAATCATCCTCTATCTGTAAATCTTAAACAACAAGTTATATCTGCTAATTTGTCTTCTTGTTGGTCTGAACCAATTTTATCTACTGGAAAAGGGCAAATTTTAGGTACTTTTATGATGTACTTTAGCAAGAAAAAATCGCCAGACAAAAGAGAGTTAGAAATACTTAAATCCTTAGCCAGATTAACTGCTTTAATTATTGAACATAAAGAAGCAGAAATTGAACTAAAAAATGCGAAAGAAGCGGCAGAAGCTGCTAATCATGCTAAGAGTAATTTTCTAGCTTCCATGAGTCACGAACTGCGGACTCCATTAAATGCTATTTTAGGCTTTAGTCAATTATTAGCTTATGATAATTCTTTAAATCCGAAGCAAATTGAGTATATACAAATAATTAATCAGAGTGGAGAACATTTGCTCTATTTGATTAATGATATTTTATCCATGTCAAAAATTGAAGCAGGGAAAATTACATTAACAGAAAATACTTTTAATTTATCTGAATTTCTGCATCATTTAGAAAATATGCTGAAATTAAAAGCTGATGAAAAAGGTTTAGAGCTATTATTGGAATTAGGAAATGACTTACCTCAAATTATCACAACTGATGAAGGAAAATTGCGTCAAATTCTGATTAATCTGATTGGTAATGCCATCAAATTTACATCAAAAGGAAAGGTGAGTTTATCAGTATTGAATGCCGAAGATACAGCAAAAATAAAATTTATCATAGCAGATACAGGTCCAGGAATTGAAAAATCAGAAATAGACCTTTTATTTGAACCATTTGTCCAAACTAGAACAGGTAGAAAAGTCATAGAAGGAACAGGTCTAGGTTTACCTATTAGTCGTAATTTTGTTCGATTAATGGGAGGAGATATATCTGTAGTTAGTGAAGTAGGTAAAGGCACAACTTTTAGTTTTGAAATTCTGCCGAAAAACATCAAACATTTTCCAGAAACCCCAGAAATAGAAACATTACCTGAGCAACAACAAATAGTAAATTTAGATTCTCAAAAACCCAGTTATCGAATTTTAATAGTTGAGGATATCAAAGAAAACAGTCAACTATTATTTGAATTACTTCAGCCATTAGGATTTGAAATTCAGATGGCAGAAAATGGTAAAGAAGCCATATCTATTTGGGAAAATTGGCAACCTCATTTAATTTTTATGGATATTATTATGCCAGTTATGGATGGCTACGAAGCAACTAAAATTATTAAACAAACACCCTGGGGTAAAGCCACTACTATTATTGCTCTAACTGCTAATGCTTTTGATGAAAATCGTGATGCTATTTTAGCTGCTGGTTGTGATGATTTTATTGCCAAACCTTTTTCACACTCTGTATTACTAGAAAAATTAGCTAGTCATTTAGGCATAAATTCTTTGTCTCAAAACCAGACAGCAAATACTATTGCTAAAAAACCTGAAAAACCACTGACAAAAATATCTTTAAGTATCATGCCAGAAGAATGGCTAAACCAATTACATTCTGCTGTATTATCTGTTGACGACCAGAAGATAAATGAGCTAATTCAGCAAATTCCTCAAACAGAAATCAAACTAATTAACTGCTTAACAAATTTAGTAGAAAACTTTCGTTTAGATGTTATCCTGGAGTTGATAGAAAGTGAGGAATAAATGAACAAAAAAAACGGTGAGGATTTGCCAGACAATATTTTAGTCGTTGATGATGCACCAGAAAATTTACGACTATTATCAACTATGCTCGAACATCATGGTTATCATGTGAGGAAAGCTATTAATGGTAGGATTGCAATTAATGGGGCACAAATTGCTAAACCCGATTTAATATTACTGGATATTAATTTACCTGATATAGATGGTTATGAAGTATGTAAAAAATTAAAATCCCTAGAACAAACTAAAGAAATACCCATAATTTTTATTAGTGCTTATAGTGAAGAAGTAGATAAAGTAAGAGCATTTGAAGTTGGTGGTAGAGATTATATTACTAAGCCTTTTCAACTAAATGAAGTATTGGCTAGAGTTGAAAATCAACTATCTATTTATCAGCTACAAATGCAATTAAAAGAAAGAAACTCTAAGCTAGAAAAAGAAATTATTGAACGTCAAAGTGCTGAGGAAAAATTGCATTTTTTGTATTTAACTACTGAAGCTATAAGTTCAGCATTAGATATTGATTTAGCAGTAGAAATTACTCTGCAGGAGATATGTAAAAATATTGGTTGGGATGTTGCTGAAGCTTGGCTGCCTACTGCTGATAATTCTAAGTTTGTATATTATCAATCTTTCTCTGTAAATTCCGACAATTTTTCTGAGTTTCAAAATTATAGTCAAGAATTGAGTTTTACCTCTAATGTAGATTTAGTAGGCAGAGTTTGGGCATCTCAAAAAATCGAATGGATAGAAGATATTTCTCAGACATCACCAGCAATTTTTGCACGTTATGAAATTGCTTTAAAAATGGGATTCAAATCTGCTTTTGCTGTACCTATTTCTTGGAATAATCAGGCATTAGGAATTTTAGTATTTTTCAAGCAAAAAAATATTCCAAAAGATCGGAATTTAATAAATTTAGTAAAAATAGTATCTAATTATTTAGGAGTAAAAATTCAAAGCAAAAAAATGAATCAAATCTAAAATTAGTTATTTAGTATATGTATAATTAAAGCTTGTAGTAAAGCTCTAGCCCGACATTATATAGCAATCCTAAATAGGTCGTGACAAATCAAAAAGTAGATAAAAAACTTGAAACTCCAGCCTGTTCCCAGTTAAGTGTTCCCTGTTCCCTACCTTTGCTATACAATACCGATGCTACCGGACATGATATGAAAGATATAATCAAGGAATGACCAAAGTTAGCAGAAAGTAATATTTCATTTCCTGTGGAATGTTACGCAAACATAACTTTTATTCTCCTTGAATACTAATTTTTTATTCCAAAATAGTGAGTTAATAACTCATAGCTGATAGCTGATAACTTACACTCATAAGACTTTTTCAGCAAACCCTAATTAAGCTGTACAACTCCTAACAAAATTAATTAAATGCTTGTGAAACTCTTCAGTTTCTCTCATATAACAAGCATGACCAGCATTTTTCAGGATAACTTTTTGAGAATTTGGCATTAATTTTACCAACAAATTAGCCTGTGCTACAGGTACTATTCGATCATTACTACCCCAAATAGCTAATGTTGGTAATTTAATCCCTTTTAATTCATCCTGAAAACGTTCAATTCCTACAGGAGAAACTGCGACAAAACCTGCCAATTTATCACCATGATTAATCACAAAAGGTAAACTATAACCACCACTCATAGAAGGAGATACTAAAATAGGCATATTTAAGTTTAAAATATTTAATAGTTCTGCTAAAAAATCTAAAGTAGAAACCGATATTCTCTGGGAACGTCCATAACCTGGAATATCTACAGCAACAGCTCGATAACCTTCCTTAGTCAAAACTTCAATAGTACCTATTTCTTGCCATGTCTGGGAAGTAAAACTTGCTCCATGTAACAACAAAACACTAACCGAATTTTTTTGGCCTTTTTCTAGATAATGAACCCGCGCGTTTTCCAGATTTAGATATTGAGAATTAAGATTAGTATCCATAATTTATTGCGGCCAAATTTATTATTTTAAATAGTACAATAAAAACTGATTACTAAATATGAATATTACTAACAAAAATCCTGGGGAAAACCCAAAAAATTTTGTCGAAATTCGTTCTCCTTGGTTGACCTTAATTGGCGAACATTTGCAAGATGACCAAGGACAAATTATTGATTATTGGCGGGTAGAAAAGGCTGATTCTGTAATAATATTGACGATTCAATCTGAGCAGTTATTATTACCTATTCCTACATATCGCCCTGGTTTGGGAAAGAAGACCTTAGATTTTCCTGGTGGTAGAGTACCATCGGGACAAACACCAGTAGCAGCAGTGCCGAAAATTTTAGAGCGAGAACTCGGAATAACAGAAGCAGCAATTATTCATCTTAGCCCCCTCAATACCACTGGATGGGCAATTAATAGCTCATTTTCTAATCAAAAACTTTACGGTTTTGTTGCCCAAATCGACCCCACAATCTCAATTTCTGACAAATTATTGGGTGGAGTCTATAGTACCACAAAATCAGGTATTAGTGATTTACTTAAAGATTTAACTTGTCTTCAGTGTCGTGCCCTATTATTAGAGTGGCAAATTCAAAGGAGTAGGGAATAGGGAATAGGGAGTAGGGAGTAGGAGGAAATTTACCCAATATTCTCGCGCTTGAGATCGGAACATTTTTATTATGGTGATCTTATAGACACCATATCTTGTATGGGTTAATGACGGTTAACCCCTACAAGTAGTTTATATTTTCTTATGTTTCGTAAGTCCTGATAAAATTGGTATTAATCTCTCAGACTCTTAATTTTCAGAGATGATAAGGTATCAAAATCATATTTTTAATCTGTAAAAATTTGACAAATTTCTGTAGATAATTTCCGATAATTATCATCATTTAAAACAGGAACTAAATTAGTAATATTTATTGGTGTAGCTAACTCAATCCAAGAACGACAACCACCATATTCAGGACGATAAAAAATCTCATAAACTTGAGACAATTTATAAGTTCTCAAAAGTAAAACATAAAGCCTTTGTTGAGGTTTCCATTTGAGGCGATCGCTGACAAACTTTTCATTCCAAATATGATAGACAAACAACTTATTTAAAATAGCTTGATCAGTTACTGGTAGAATATGAGTAATCTCAGCAAAACAACTAATTTTTACTTTTTCAGGATGCCATCCAGAATCTACAACTTCCACCTGATTTGCATATTCTACTTTTAGTAAATTTGGCTGTTGATGTTCAAAAGTGGGGTATAGTAAAACTTGCTTATGTAAGACGGTAAAATAACCTTTTTGTTCCCGAATACCACCCTTTCTTAACAACATAATTGTCTTGCCATTTTCTAAACAATTAACCGCAATATTCCACTCTTTAAGAGCAGCAGTAGTAGTTTTCATAATTATCCGCTTTTAGCTACAAATTTAACCACTAATAGTTATACCAGATATCAAAATATAGTTACTGATAAATTTTTATGTTTGCGAGTAATTGTCAAAATCAATTTTTTTTTCTGGATTTGTTACATACTTCTCTTTACTTGTGCCTTGACTGTAGAAGTATTTGAATAATTTAGGTTAAAAAAAATTGCTAATTGTATAAACTATTTTTTAGATAAGTTTCAAAAAATTAACCGGAAATCGTCAAGAATATTGGAATAGGTTTGTAAAGCATCTAGCATCTGTAGGACTTACGCGCCTCAAGGTATTTTCGTCATTGCGACCGATAGGGTTTCGGCTGTCGCCGACATGTTTGCGCAGCATTCCGTCAGGAAATGCAGAGCAGTCCGGAACGGATAGCAATCTCAAGTGCAAGTTTTTCGTTATGCGTAAGTCCTGATCCGGTGAATGTAGTAGCCAGATAATAATATCAAATCCGGTTAAATAACTTCACAATCAATAGCTTAAAACCCTGATTATGAGGTTATTAAATCTATGTAAAATTAGGCAGATTTGATATAAGCTATAATATAAGGTGTATCTTCCTCTTTTGATATGAAAAAGATGAGTAATCTATTAGGAGGACGGGTAATGCATATGCAAGTTTTCAGATACCTACTGATTAATAAACTTAGCCGTTTGCGTATAATTATGGTATTAATTACACAGGAAAAACTCTAGATTTCACTTAGTTTTAAAGAATATTAACTGTCAGGAATTGTCATTTGCCAAACATAAGTCTGAGAATGAACATAGCTTTTGGCTTTCAATGTCAATCTCAATATTCATTCGTAAGATAATATGTTTTATAAATTAATTATAATCATTTTCTAAACTTAAGATTAAGTTTTAGATTAAGGACTTAAGCTTAATATCAGGGAAGAACAAATACATTCAATGTTCAGACTCGATCTACTTTTTTTACTCCCACTACTCCGTGGACTTGGTGCAGTGCAATATTTTTTGATTTTGAAGTTTCTGAATAATATAAATAATCACAATGTCACAAATTATACCTGACAAGCCTTTAATTACTGCAGATTTTCAAGAAGAACCTATTCTTCCCCAACCACCAACCGATCCTGGTGAAGTTGGTGATGATGTAACAGTCATATCCGTTGACAATAATAACGAACCCTCGTTTGGTACAGATGGTAGGGATTCGATCTTAGGTCTTGATGGAAACAATCAGATTGAAGCTGGAAGAGGTGAAGATACAATCTTTGCTGGTAAAGATAACGATACTGTCTACGCTGGAAAAGATAATGATTGGCTTAGTGGAGACCAAGGAAATGACTTACTATTTGGCGATCGCGGCTCCGATACTGTGTTTGGTGGAGAGGGTAGTGATACTGCTTATGGAGGAGAAGGAGAAGATTGGGTAGATGGTGGAGAGGGTAGTGATTCACTATTCGGCAACGAAGGTAATGACACCGTTAGAGGTGGTCCTGGAAATGACACTATTTATGGTGGTAGAGGTAATGATTTGGTTAGAGGTGAAGAAGGGAATGACTTTGTTAGAGGCGATCGTGGGTCGGATAATGTTAGAGGTGGTCTCGGTAATGATACCCTTCATGGAGGTAAAGATGATGACTTAGTTGCTGGAGAGGAAGGTGATGATTTGGTTTCGGGGGATAAGGGTAATGATACAGTCTTAGGAGGTAGGGGTAATGATACAGTGTTAGGAGGTGAGGGGGACGACTTAATCTTTGGTGGCGCAGGTAACGATCTCCTAGAAGGAGGTGATGGAGCAGATATATTCCGCTTCGAGTTTTTCGAGGATGAAACATTTACTCCTGGTACTGAGATATTTGACTTCGATACCCTCAATAATGTTGTTCCTGGTAACTCAGGAGTGGATACTCTCACTGACTTTAACCCCGAAGAAGACAAAATCCAACTTGATGCTGATAGCTTTGGTGAGTTAATTCTAGGTGATAGTTTCAACCCCGATGAATTTACTACTCTTGATGAGTTTGCCCAAAACCCAGATGCAAATCTAGTCTACGATTCAGATGAAGGTTCAATGTATTATATTGATGAAAATGACAATGCTATCCAATTTATCCAATTACAGCCTGGCCTAGATATTGATCATGATGACTTTGAAACAATTTAAAATCATATTTCAAGACTAATTTACCGAAAAATTCATGTATAAAGCCTCTCTTTATAGTTGACAATTGATAATTATCAATATTTTTCATGCTCCACTATCCATTATCAATTTTTAAAGAGGTAATTATCCATTAATAAACCAATTCTCTTTTTTATCAGAACAGGTAATTGTTAATTATTAATTGTTAATTGTTAATTGTTAATTGTTAATTATTGAAGATGCACTACCACTAAAATTATGAAGAAAGAATCTCCAGAAATCTCCTTGAGATTAGCTAAAGAAAAAGCTTCAAGGGGATTTTTATATCAAAAACAGGGAAAATTAGAAACTGCTATATCTTTATATCAAAAAGCCTTAAATTTAGTAGAAAATCTTCAGTTTGTTCACTATAACTTAGGCATAATTTTTCACGCTCAGGGAAATCTACTCGCAGCTTCTACTTATTATCAACAAGAAATTGCTTACTACCCACACCATATTCAAGCTCATTATAATCTTGCCCTTATTTACCAAGAACAAGGGTTATTAGACCAGGCAATTTCTAGTTATCAAACAGTTATTAACTTATCCCAAAATAATACTGAAAATCTTACAATTCAGATTCAAGCTGATCGTGGCTGGGCGAGTATTTTAGTTGAGTCAGGTAGATATAAAGAAGCAATAGAAATTATTGAACAAGCAATTGACTTAAAACCAGATGATGCTAGTCTTTACAATAATCTAGGTCAAGCATTTTTTCATCTGGGAAAAATGGAAAAAGCAATTGTTAATTATCAACACGCTTTAACACTAAATCCTCAATTAATAGTAGCTAGTTACAATCTGGGCAAAGCTTATCAACAACAAAATCTACACTTAGAAGCCATTGTTCATTTTCAGGAAGTAATCAAACAGCAACCAGAAAATCTTTCTGCTTACAGCGAATGTGGCTTTTCCTACTTAGAATTAGGTGACTTAGCAGCAGCAATACCTTATTTGCAAAAGGTGGTTGAGAATAGTGATTTTGTAGAAAGTTACTGTAAACAAACAGATTTATTAACAGAGTCAGATCAACTACAAAAAGCTAAAATCAGTTGTAGTCAATTTCTCCTCACACTCCAAAAATCAGATTTAGCAGCAGTCAGCAAAAATTTAACTTTAACCTATATATATTTAGGCAATGTATTATTTGAGTACAGCGAATTTACACAAGCTGAAAATTATTACAGAAAAGGATTAAAACTTCAGCCCTTAAATATTGAATTATATCTCAAATTAGGTAATAGTTTAGCCAAACAAAAACGGTTTAATTCCGCCATTATAATTTACCACCTGGGTTTAGCTATTCAACCAGAAAACTATTCCATTAACCAAGCATTAACTAAAATTTTAGCAGACAAAAATAATTCCTCAAAAAAATTAAATGCAGATGGTATTACAAGAATATTGAATCTAGAGTTAGAGACAAAAACTTTATCCAAAACTGATAATAATATTCCTAATAAATGCCAAGGTTTAAATTGTCAACCTTGTCTTAAACGAATCTTTAAGCAACTTCAACCAATTCATTTAGGAAACGGCATCCATACTTTTGCAACCAGGAAAAAATCTACATTTTCAGATAGTTTATCCATTGACTTTCCCGAAACACCAAAATTTGTCACAGAAGTAGAAAATGGCAGAGCTTGGATAGTTCCCCAAAAAAATGATTGGATGATTTGTAATGCCATTGCCATTATTAATCAAAATAATCAACTATTAGCTGAAGTCTCCAGGGAATATCCAGGCCAATTGCCAGGATGTTCAAAATACGATATTAATAACCATCGGTTCTTGACTACAGAAAAATTACCACCTTTAGAGCAAATAAACGGTACAGTGGCAGTCTTATCAGGGTTATCAGGAAACGTTTATTTTCATTGGATGGTAGACATATTGCCC
>JBFRWR010000269.1:0-10621 GCA_051439685.1 Trichodesmium sp. | reverse complement strand
AAAAAGTCGGATTTAATGAATCTATAGATAATATTCCTGAATCTTCAGAAAGAGGCACAATACTAGAGTGAGATAAACCCCAAATTAATAGCGGTATTGTCACTACTAATCCGGCAATAGGACCTGCGATACTAACATCAAATAAAGATTTACGATTAGGTACAGGACTTTTCATCCGAATAAATGCACCGAAAGTTCCTAAGAAAAACGGTACTGGAATAAAATATGGTAAAGTTGTCTGAATTTTATATAATTGAGCTGTTATATAATGACCGAATTCATGGCATCCTAAAATTAGAAGTAGAGCAATAGCATAAGGCAAACCTTGGATTAATAAATCAGGGTTATATTGTATTGCATTTTCAGAAATACCAACTATTTCTCTTGCACCTACTAAAGTAGTTGTAAATAAAGTAATTAATAATAATCCTAAAGCCAACATTATCGGTCTTTTATATTCTTCAGACTCTTGAGTTTTATTCTGACTACAACTTGGGTTAGGAACTAGAGCAAAAAAAGGTTTACCTTGAAAGCTATTCTGAAATACTACTAAGAAGCGATCGCCAAATTTGCCTTCTACATTTTCTCTCACTTTTGTATAAGCTTCTTCTGGGTTAGAGCGTAATTGACCTCGACAAATAACTGCTTGAGGTCTATACTCTAAATTCCTGAGATAGTAAACTGTCCAGGGAAAACAATTTCTGAGGCTGGTTTCTTCCGCTTTGTCTATCGCTAGTTTAGGGGGAGTTTGCTTAATATTTGGAGTAGGACTTATTTCAGGTTTTGCCTGAAAATTACTATTTTCTATTTTTGATTTTTCAGATTGACTTGGGGTGTAACGTCCCTGTTGTACCAGTAACCAGTATAGATAAGGACAAAAAATAAAGGGTATGACAATTAATCCTGGAGGTATTTGTTTTTGACCATAGATTAATACCCAACTTGTCCAAATTAAAGCTGGTGTCATCATTACTAGCCATAATATCCAGATAGGGGTTCTAGTAATTTTACTGACACTGCTCTGCAATATATAGTATGTAATCAGTCCTAACAAAATTAATAAAAAAACCATAAGAGTCTACTGAGTTTTGTCTATATTTTTAAATTAATCAAAATACTGCCTTGACACAACAGCCTTTTGTCTCCAAACCGCCCCAACTTGTCCTAGAAAATATTTTTGCTTTTTCGCCAAATCGGGATACTTTAGGAGGAACATCTTATTTAATTGTAGAGAATCAGAACAACATTCTAATTGATTGTCCTGCTTGGGATGAAGTAAATCACAAATTTTTGATTGAAAATGGAGGAGTTAAGTGGTTATATATTAGCCATCGTAGTGCTATTGGCAAGGCACGAGATATTCAAAAAGCTTTAAACTGTGAGATTTTGATTCAAGAACAAGAAGCTTATTTATTGCCTGGATTCAAGGTAAAGACTTTTGAGCATGAGTTGAATTTGAATTCCAATACTAAAGTTTTTTGGACTCCTGGCCATACTCCCGGTTCTTCTTGTCTATATTATTCAGGAAATGGTGGAGTATTGTTTACAGGTCGTCATTTATTACCGAATAATCAGGGTAAACCTGTCCCGTTGCGTATTAGAAAAACTTTTCATTGGCCCAGACAGCTTCAGAGTGTTAAATTTTTGATTGACCAATTTTCTAGAGAAACTTTAGAGTATATTTGTCCTGGTGCTAATACTGGTGCTTTGAGAGGTAAGCGAGTAATTGAGTCGGCTTATGAACAACTTGCATCTTTGGATTTAGATAGTTATCCTCAATTTAAATCATTATTTTGACGGGAATATGGTTAGTTCTTAGAGATTGAATGTATCAGGAAAGATAAAAATGAGATAGGGAGTAGGGAGTAGGGAGTAGGGAATAGGTCCGAAGAAATCAACACAAATATTTCTCACTTCTAAATCTAAGGAATATATTGATCTAATATCTATCTACCCACTAGATTTCAATTCTTGGAAATCTTACCAATTTTCGATTTTAGTAACTATTCGTTCTCTTGATACTTATTTTACAAACAATCTCTTATAGAGGAAATTTGGTATCTCTGCAAATGCAAGGATTTTTGGCAAAGGAGTCAATCAAGAGTCAGAAGTCAGGAGATTGAGAAATACAATAGAGTAATATAAAGTAGAAAAATGTTCCATACTCCCCACACTCCCAATCATAGCGCCCAAATGGGTTCTATATATTTTTGTCTAGTTTTCTGAAATAATCCTTGGAATTTTGCCTAAATTGATAAAAATCCTCAAAAGTAGACTGAGTAATTATTTCAACTGTTTTAAATTTTGATTTCTATATCTATCAGGACTGAGGCAAACCACTATAGATAGTAAATAAAAACTCTAGCACTACCCTAGATATAGCGTTTTTCTTCTCAAAATCCTTAAGTCATATCTAGAAATGTTGACACAGCAAAGGTGATTGGAATTTTTGAGTTGATCTATTAATTATCAAGTGATAAATCTACATAATGGTTAGACAAAATAGACAACTATTACGCCAAACCACTATAGATAGTAAATAAAAACTCTAGCACTACCCTAGATATAGCGTTTTTCTTCTCAAAATCCTTAAGTCATATCTAGAAATGTTGACACAGCAAAGGGTATTAGAATTTTTGAGTTGATCTATTAATTATCAAGTGATAAATCTACATAATGGTTAGACAAAATAGACAACTATTACGCCAAACCACTATATATAGTAAATAAAAACTCTAGCACTACCCTAGATATAGCGTTTTTCTTCTCAACATCCGTAATTTATGACAGAAGAAAATAGACTAAAATATAAACAAGTTGAGTATTTGAATTGTGGGAGCTATAAATTTCTTAACTGTCAAAGATTTTCCTGGGTCATACTACTGAAATCAAACAACTCTTTTATAGGACTTACTTTATTACCTGGTCTAGACTAATTTTCTGTAAAGCATTTTTTCTTCCAGGAAATCTCTATATACGATTAAGTAAGTATGTCAAGTATTTTTTGTCATAGTAAGCCTAATTTTAACTTGATAACTATCACTTTTACAGAATTATTGCAGTATTTCAATTTCAGGATAAAATTTTTTTGAGGAGTTAGTTCCCTCAATTGGTAGAATAAAATTTAGTATCTCAAAATAATGACAAATTTAGATAAAAGTCTATGACAACAGTTAATGCTTACCCCAATGCTCCAGATTTATCTACCGAGGACTATTTAGTAATTGGTTTAGCAACTTGCTTTATCAAGGAAGATGGGGAAGTATCTCAAGTAAAAGTCGTTGAACCAATACCTTCAGCAGCTCTCGAAGCTATTGTTAAAGGAATTCCCACTTCATATCAAATCGCTTGTGGCACAACTTTAGGTAAAGTATTATCTGGAGAAAAACCCTTATTACCTGAAGATTTCCCTGCAGAAGCTCAGTTTTCTGATAATTTTGCCGAGAGGGCGATCGCTGCAACTCGGACATATAAAATTCATCCTGAAGTTAAATCTTTGGTTCCTCCAGGAAGTCGTCGTGATGATTTGAACTATTCTCTAGAACGTAAGCGGATATTAAATGCAGAAAATATTGTCAGTTCTGAGGATAATGTCAAGCAACATGAATATACTCACAAAGTTCTTTAATAGAAATATCTACAAAAGAGGGAACAGAGGAGAGTAATTGAGAACTTATGGATAATAATTGATTTTATTTTTCATTTTGGAGAAGTCTAATACTAAAAGCATTCAGCAGTCAGCTATTAGCTATTGCCTTTAGTTTTAGATAAAGGATTTATTAATTAATTTAGAGATTGAATGTATCAGGAAAGATAAAAATCAGATAGGGAGTAGGAGTAGGGAGGAAGAAATCAACACAAACATTTCTCACTTCCCAATCTAGGAATATATTTAACTAATATCTATCTACCCACTGGATTTCAATTCTGGGAAATCTTACCAATTTGGGATTTTAGTAAATATTCGTTCTCTTAATACTGATTTGACAAACAGTCTCTTATAACTGAATTTTACTTTTACTACAAAAGTCAGCTATAAAGTATATATTTATTGAAACCTTCTCCTGAAGATTTGGCTATTATTGCTGATAGCTTACAGCTAATAGTTATAGTTAGGAAAAATTACACTTACTTATTTACAACTTAGTTAGGTATATAAAAGTTATGCTAAAGCTTTATGGTGGAGTTCGTAGTCGAGCATCAATTATTCATTGGTATCTTGAAGAAATAGGAGCTACTTATGAATTTATCACTCTTGATATGCAGTCAGAAGAACATCTCAAAGCAGATTTTTTAGAAATTAATCCGACGGGAAAAGTACCTGCTATTGTCGATGGAGATTTTAAACTTTGGGAGTCAGGCGCTATTTTGTTATATATTGCAGAAAAATATGGCAAAATCCCTGATTCTTTAGAAAAGAAAGCCGAAATTTTTCAATGGGTATTGTTTGCTAATGCTACCCTCGGAACAGGAATTTTTACAGAAGCAACTCGTGAAAAAGAAACTCCCCGTTTATTAAATCCATTGAATAAAATTTTTGAGAGTCAATCTTATTTAATGGGTGAAGAATTAAATGTGGCAGATGTAGCAGTAGGTTCAATTTTGGCTTATATTCCTATGATGTTAAAGCTGGATTTAAGTTCCTATCCTGGTGTTTTGAAATATATTAAACGGATTTCTGAAAGACCAGCTTTTCAAAAGACAATTGCTAGTCTTCCTTAATAATATTTAAGTATTCAGCAGTAAGTTTTTGAGCATCATTTATTAGCTTCAAGTTAAGGCAGTATTGAGATACTGAGTGAAAATTAAAAGTAAGCATTTAGCCGTCAGCAATCAGCAAGTCTCATCCGGAGGAACTGCGTTTTGTCCTGACGGAATGCTCCGCATTAATGTCGCCTAATAAGCGAAACTTTGCGGTAGCAAAAACAGCTATTGCTCTTGATATGGAATCAAAGCTTTATTGAAACAATTGTCTTAACGGATATTATTAAGCCAGAATTCAACTTGCTACAAAAAAAGTCTAAAAGTTTGCTCTATATTTTTTTTAAAGGCGAGGTGTTATTGCTGAAAACTGACAGCTAATAGCTGTTTCGCTTGCTTCCCTGCGCGACATAAATGGGCATCATTCCGCAGAAAATGCTTACAATTAAAAATATGGGAAAAAGGAAATTTGCTAATTTGCTAATTATATAGCAATCATAAATAGGCTGTAATTAATATTGATTGTATCGTAGGTTTTTGGTTTCCAAACAAAAGCAAAAATGGGATTTGGAAACTAAACGCCTAAAGTTTTTTATCGCCAATCACTGAGAATTACTATAGGAATTATCAGGTCATCTTGAAATTGCAAAAGAAATAATTTTTTGAAATGAATTGCCAAATTTGTTGTTCATTTGTATTGCTGAATGCTAACTGTAAAATATTCAGGTAAGCATAATAAACTAAACAAAAATCAAGCAAAATAAAAAGTCTAGAGAAATAAATTCCCTCTAGATAAAAAAACTTGTTAGCTATCAACTTCCAAATGATGATTTCAGCATATTGCTAATAATCTAATAATTAGAATGGAAGCTAATAGCTATTTTATGAGACGTTTAGTTTTTATCTGAAACCTACTGCTGCTTGCCAAACAAAAGCAAGCAATAAGAAGAAAACAGGAATTACTGGTAAAACATCAACTAAAGGATCAAAAACTGAGTAAGCTTCTGGCAATTTTGCCAATAGCATTGTTAATTCCATAAAATCAACCTACCTTTTTTTCCACAAAATTTTTATTGTATTAGTATATCTTAACATGAACCATTAGTATCAAAATTTATCTAAATGTTGGCAGAATACCCGCACTATCCCGTAGGGGAGATTATCAACCAGCATTTTGCTTCCCTTTCTGTCGAGACTCTAACCAAATAGGAATCAAAATCCAAGCAAATACTAAAATCAAAGCAAATATACCAAATTGCGCAACCCAGCTTACTAATTTTTCTAAAGGTACAACTTGTCCAACAAAAAAAGATAAACTTACCATTGTCAAAGCCCAAATAGTTGCTCCAGCAAAATTACACAATAAGAATTTCCAGTAGGACATTTGAGCAATTCCAGCTAAAGGACCAGCAAAAATTCTTAGTAGAGTGACAAACCGACCAAAGAATACTGCTTTAGCTGCATTTTGGCGGAATTGATTCTTCACATCTATTAGTTTTGCTTCTTTGATACGGAATATCTTGCCTAATCTCAACATAAATGGCCAACCACCATACTTGCCAATCCAATATCCACAACTATCTCCAAATACAGCTCCCATAATTGCACAACCCAACACATACCAATAAATTAGCTCTCCACTACCAGAAAGAAATCCACCTACCAGTGTCACAGTTTCCCCCGGTAAAGGAATTCCTGCATTTTCTAAGGCTATTCCCAAAAAAATAGCCAAGTAGCCGTATTTATGGGCTATTAACTGAATTGTTTCTAGTGATACAAATTCTAAGGACATGAAAAGTTAACCTTTAAGCTGATTTGATAAAATTTATCATTTCTTTATATTTTAGCGTCAGATGGTTTAGTATGGAGGGAACTAATTTTTTATTTGGATCATCTTAAATTAGTAGCTGGGTATTACAGCGTATCCAGTGGTTGATGAGGTACAGTAGCACTAGCTTTTTCAATGGTTTTTGAACTATTTAATCAAATTTTCATTCTTGTTGAGCAAATCTACTAGAATCGCCATAGCACAATTAAAGGGAATAGGCTTTATTTTTGGTTACTGTAGTCAGAAATATTATTTTTCTCCCTTAACAGTTTTCCCAGTTAAATATTTCCTACCACTGAATTATTTATCAAAGTTCAACTATCTTTAAGAGTCTCTAACTAATTAAAGTAGTCAGAGATATTTAAAAGCTAATTTGTACATAATAGAAAACTAGATTAATAATATATCTATAGCAATTCCCATACTGGTAAGGTAGAAAATTTTAGGTTTGAGGGAACAGGGAACAAAAAGACAAAAATATCACCGTACCTCACGACTCTGGGAAACGCTATATACCATTTTAAAAATATCTTTCATTAATAGATAATTACTTCTGGTTAAAACCATAAGGGAATTCAATATCAGGAAATATCCTAGCACTTTTTTTATTCTTAAAAGGAGAGGCTTGATACCCTGATTTTTTGCTAAAACAAGTATTGGCTATTTACTAACAGTAAAAAGTTGAGAAAACTTTCTTACCTATTCCCCCTTTCTTTTTGCTTTTTCTGTGAAAGCAATAATTTTTTTTACATAATTCCAATAAAAATGGTATGTACATACAAGACAAACTCAAGTCTTATCCTACAATTTAAGGAAACTTTGTCAAGGATAATATTTCTCATTTAAACTCTGATGATTGAGAAAATTTTAGGAAATCTATTATAGCAATTCGCCCATAGGTTGTGAAAGATAAAAAAGTAAATAAAAAAACTGAAACTCTTAACTGTTAGTTGTTCCCCGTTCCCTATTACCTAAAATGTATTAAAATTTTGTACACGACTCAAATAGGATTACTATAGTCATAATAAATTAGGTAAAGCATAATTTCCGGAATAGAATCAAAATTTTTGGATTGTTAATCATTAGGATATTAAAGATTAACTTTAATCCTGAATATATTTGTTTTAGAGTCAACTGAACAATCAAACTTTTTTTTAATTAACGGTGATACTTATGAGAAATGTAGATGGAAATAAATATATAATTTTAAATCCAAACCATCGTTTAGATATGGCTGGATCGAATACTATCAAACAGGAATTTACATCTTTACTCGGAAAAAATTATAATCTTTGGATTATTGATATGGCTAAGGTGGAATTTGTAGATAGCTCTGGCCTAAGTGCATTAGTAGTTGGTTTAAAAACAGCTCGTAAACATGGCTATAGTTTAGTTATATGTAACTTAAATCCAACAGTTAAGTTAGCTTTTGAGATTACTCAACTAGATAGCGTTTTTCCGATTTTTAATACTTTTGATGATATTTTCTTGGATGATAGTTCAAAATTGGCAATAGCTTAATTGAATTATTTACATGATCAGCTCAGACTCTAAAAAATAATGACCGTTGAGCTGATTTTATATTATCTACAAATCAGTATTTTCTAGTAACTAAAAAAGAATTAAAATACTATTCCCAAGGTTATTGCAGTTATCATTTATCAGTTATTAATTATCAGTTTTATCAGCAAATATGTGCGTATCATTCTGTAGTAAAAGCCTCCTACTCAGGAACTGCTTGATTAATTGATAATGGATAACGAATAATAGATAATTATCTCTGATTAAAAATGTACTTGATTGAATATCAGAAAATATTGTGCCTTTTTTTCTCCTTAAAAAAAGGAGGAGTTTGAAACCGAATTAATTAATTATAGTCGTTTAACTTAAGGATGAGACAAAAGGTGATAGGTTCTATCGAGAACGTTTCTAGAGATAACCTCGACGGAGCAAGTGTTTTGAAGATTGAATTTCGGTGGTTATTATATAGCTTAATGTCTCAATCTAAAGTTAAATAACTATATCAATGCTCAATTATACATTGGTAAAATATAGCAATCCGCGCATAGGTTTTGAAAAATTAAAAAGTAAATAAAAAAGTTGAAGATGCTACCTGTTTCCTGTTCCCTATTCCCTAAAAAGCAGTAAGATTTTTGCCACGAATAAAATAGGATTGCTATATTTTATTGATATTGAAATAAGACAAATAGGAATTACTATGAATAATTCTCCTCTATTTACTTTAATTAGGGATTGCTGATTAAAGCTAAAAGTTAGGATAGCTAAGGTAATGGAGCTTTTTGTATTCAGTTTATCTCCCAGGTATTAGTTCTTATTCGCATCAATTTACTGAGATTTTCTGCTAAAATTCCAGAAAATTTCTTAACACTTCATGGCCGAAACCGTTGCCTATTCTCCTCATCTCCGCGTCCAGTCTGTCCTACCCCCAACAACCAATTTATTCAGCAAACCCTAATTAAGCATTGCCAAAAGTAGGCATTTCTACAGAAGAACCAGATTGACTGGAGCCAAACGCAGGTAAATCAAGACCATTAGCTCTACGGTTTCTCACTGCTAGACGATAACTAACACTTTGCAGTTCTGCATGAAGTTGACGGTTTTCTTTTTGCAATATTTCTACTTTCTCTAGCACTTCTGCAAGTCGCTCAGAAAATTTCTGGCGATAAACTTCCGGTAATTCTTGTACTACTTGTTCCAACATTTGGGAGCGGTCTGTTAGTTCTTGGACAGAATGACGTAAATTGTATATTTCGGCATCTCGTTCAGCAATTTGTTGTTGATAAAAATTTACTTGTTGCTCAACCTCGTTTAGCTGTTCCTTTAAACTTTGCATTTGAGACTGGTAACTTTCTGGAACAGTAGATGTAGGGACTATGCTTGTATTACCCTTAACCAATCTAAAAAGTTCTTGAGACAATTGTTGAATTAATTGGTCTCGCATTTGTAATTCTTCGTTCAGACGAGAAACTTCAACTTGGAGTTGTTGCGAATTTAACTTTTGCATCTGGTTCACTTTAGCTTGACTCCTAATTATTCAGTAAGTTACTTTAATATAATTTAGACAATAGTATAGCTTCATATACAGCACTTTTCAGGAAGGTAATTTACTATTTAATATTAAACTCGACTTTTTAACCTTCAGAATTAAGATTCTAAGTAAATAATTACGCGCCTTAGCAACTATAAGTTATCCAGTTAAGGGTGATTTTCAACCTGAATTTTCCGTATTTAGGGGAGTATTCTCCCCTAGCTACAAAGATTATTTTGATTTTTGAGTTAATCAAAAACTCTGAGGAATGAGATGAGGATTTTATTATCTACAGAAGTAAAACCTCATCTATCTACCTTTTGAGTTATCAACAAAAGTCATGGACTGTATTTGACTGCCTAAACTTTTCCCTACCAAATTTTTAACACACAGCATTAAACTGTTACTGAAAAATTCCAGGGTTTAATAAGTCTCCCATGACAATATCTTTGAAAAAGCGGGCTTTGGTAAATCAAGATATGAAACTTTAAAAGTAATATGTTTTTAATACCTTTAAATATTTAACCAGAGTAACTGCTTGGTATTACCCCTGGTAGAAAATCATCCCACCAATTAGCAACGCCAAAGCGTAGCGTATTTTAATTGGGTTTTTCACCTTAATACTATCAAGCCTGAGAAACTGATTACTATAGTCATTCCAAATAAGGATGAAACAATTTTTTTGCTGAAACCCTTTCACGGAAAGAAAAACTCCTCCCACTCTTATTCAGAATGACTATAATTTCTAAGTCCTAATGCAATTATTATTCCTTCAATCTGTTAATCAAAACCATAACAGGTTTGGTAATAATTACTATTCTACTGATGCTGCTACTGGTTCCGATGAATTTTGAGCGTCTGTTTTAGTAGTAGTAGTTTTTGGCACTTCTTGTTTAACTGTTAAATAACGAATAACTTGTTAAACTAAGCCAGGTAAGTTACCCTACCCGACTCGTCTTCAGAACCGGACGTGAGACTTTCACCTCATCACGGCTCCTCTCTTAAACGTCCCTTGTCATGGGTACATCCTGCTTCAGAGTTAA
>JBFRWR010000268.1:0-6351 GCA_051439685.1 Trichodesmium sp. | reverse complement strand
TTTGATATTCAACAAGGTGTGGCAATTTTAATTGCGGTTAGGGAAAAAAGTGAACCTGATGCTTTTTCGGTAGTTTATAAAAAGAGAGATGGTGTGAAGTTACCTGCTGATGTTTTTTATTTTGATGTATGGGGAAAGCGGGAGGATAAATATCAGTTTTTAGAGGGTGTAAATTTTCAGGATGTTGATTGGATAAAGTTAAAACCTTCTGAGCCTAATTTCTTTTTTTCGCCTAAAAATTTTGATTTGAGTGAAGAATATAATCAAGGATGGAGTGTCATAGATATTTTCCCGATTAATTCTACAGGATTTACAACTCATAGAGATAATTTTGTCATAGATTTTGATAGAGATATGCTTCTCAAAAGAATCCATGATTTTCGAGATTTAACAATAACTGATGAACAACTATCTAATAGATATAAACTTAAAGATACTCGTGATTGGAAAATTGAAGTAAACAGAAAGTCATTGTCTAATAATCCAAATTGGAAAAGTTATTTAACCGCCTGTTTATATCGTCCTTTTGATACAAGATTCTGTTATCATCATCAAAATATTGTTGAATATCCGAGAAATGAAGTGATGATAAATTTAAAATCGGATAATATAGCCTTGCTTTCTTGTAGACAACAAACTGAACTGGGCTTTTATCATGTTTTTTGTTCTAATATAATTACAGAACGTTGTGCTGTTTCTTTAAAAAGTAGAGAAAGTACCTATGTTTTTCCACTCTACATTTACCCAGATACGGAAAGCGGACAAATAAATTTATTTGTGGAAAAAACAGCCAATTTATCCTCAAAATTTTTAACTGCTATTCAAGAAAAATTAGGATATATTCCCACACCAGAAAATATCTTTTATTACGCTTATGCGATATTTAATTCTCCTACTTATCGACAAAGATATGCGGAATTTTTGCAGATAGATTTTCCTCGTCTTCCCCTCACCAGCAATAATCAATTATTCCAAGAATTAACAACTAAAGGCGAAGCATTAGTTAATCTACATTTACTCAAAAATTTACCTGTTTTCCAACAGGAAGAAAAAACAACTATTGATTATATAGGGGATGGAAAAAATCTAGTCAAAGAAATTAGATATGATTCGACAAACGAAAAAATATGGATTAACAAAAATTGTTATTTCACAGGAGTCAGTCAAAAAGTATGGGAATTTAAAATCGGTAGCTACCAAGTTTTAGATAAATGGCTGAAAGACAGAAAAAAAGCTAACCGGGAATTATCCGATGAAGAGATATATCGCTATCAAAAAATTATTGTCTCTCTGAGAGAAACCAAAAAACTAATGACAGAAATAGATGAAATTCTGCCGAGCTTTCCCCTCGGATAGTCAGACAGAAAAACCAAGTCGAAAAAATTTGTTTATCTATATATAGTTATCATCCCCTCTACCTAGAGATGCGGTAGGAAAATTTGCCAAAATTCTCTCAATTTTCCCAAGTAACTATCTATCTATCTCACTACCGATGAGTCGGCAAAAGTTATTGTTGCTGTGACAGAAATAGATGAAATTATTCTAGATGTTTGCTCTTTTTATGAATCAATTAATTCATCTATTCCACACTCAAAATAAATTAAATAAACCTTTTAAAATTAACTCTTCTGTAGTAATATACTTATTAAAGATATAATGGGAAATCTTTATCAATTTTCTGGTGGCAGTATCAAAGCCACTATTTTCCTAATTTAAAATCTCAATCAGGACTTACCCATTTTTGAGTTATAAACACTACATATATGCAACGTTATAGTTTTTAGATGCTATATATAGTGTCACTGCGTAAATTCTATCAATGATATAAAATTGTCTAATTACAGTCAAGCCTAAAAAAATTAACTCCCAATGACAAATAACCAACAAACAGAATCTTGGGTCGATCTTCGCAAATATGACCAATCTTGGTATGACCGAGGTAAACCAGGTTGGTTCGTATTACTGTGGTGGTTCGTACAAGCAATTACTTTTCCCTTAACTCCCCAACCTTTATATGGTCTGAGACGACTAATATTAAATCTGTTTGGAGCAAAAATTGGTCAAGGAGTTTTAATTCGTCCCACCGCCAGATTTACCTATCCTTGGAAAATAGCGATCGCCGATTATAGTTGGATAGGAGACGACGTAGTTTTATACAGTCTTGACCGTATCGAAATAGGTAAGTATTGTGTTATCTCTCAAAAAAGTTATCTCTGTACTGGTAGTCATAATATAGAAGACCCTACATTTGGTTTACAAACAGCAGGTATTACTATTGGTGATGGTGCTTGGGTAGCTACAGATTGTTTTGTCGGTCCTGGTGTTAATATTGGTGCTAATGCAGTTATTGGTGCTAGGAGTAGTGTTTTTAAAGATATGCCTCCAGGTCAAGTTTGTTTAGGAACACCCTGTCAACCTCGTTACCCTAGACAAATTAAAAATTAATCAACAAGGAATAATTAATAATTATTTAATCTACTCATTCATATTTTTATAAGTAGCCACTGCAGAGGGTGAACTACGATTCAAGTAACGGAATATCCAATACTTCAAAACAGCATCCAAAATCACCGGAAAAGTTGCAATAAATAGGAAGTTAAAATCTCTACTTTCCGGTAATCCAAAATGTCTAGCAACATTCTCCAAAATTACTTCCCAACCGTGAGGAGAGTGGAACCCCACAAACATATCTGTTAACAAGATAATGATAAAAGCCTTAGCACTATCACTAAGACCATATATAACATCATCCATAAAAGATTTTAAAACCGCAATATCTCTTTTATTCGTAGAAATAATTGCAATAAAAGTAATAAAAGATACTAGGTCACAAAAAATATTTTTAATCGCATTATTGCCTCTAACTTCATATTCCCAAGCTATTTCCTTAGCTCTTTCTTCTACCTTATGCTCAATCAATTCTTCTCGTTCAAACTTAGGTATTTCAGCAAAATCTTTTCCTGATTCAGATAATTCTGGAAATAATTCTGGAGCCTTCCCTAAATACATTTGAAAATGAAGTTTTTCCTCATATTGATGCAACTCCATCAAAGCTTCCTCTTCCATATTAGGGTTGAGAAAAATTTCTTCCTGCTTATGAGGTAGTGGAATAAAATTATCAACTAAATAACCCACAAAAGTTATTTTTGATAACTGGTGCATTAGTAAAGGTACTAAAATTAAAAGCAAGACAAATCTAATCGAAGTCACAGTTTTAATCTTCGATCTTCTGAACTTTTTAATTACCTCTTCTTCTGCTTCAGGGTTTAACTCTCTTTTAATTCTTTTTAAAGTATTTAATAAGGAACGAGGTAAAAAGCTAGTTTCAGGATTATCCCTTTTTACAGCTTCTAAATTATTTTGATTGATTACAGAACTAGGGTTAATTTTATCAGGGGAATTATTAATATTATCTTGACTAGGTACTATAGCTACAGAAGCTGATGAATTAGAAATTTCTACAATTGGATTTAATTTTTCAACTTGAATTTTTGCCGATTGACGATAACGATTAACTACTCGATCAATAAATTCCAATTTATCTAAAATAATTGATGGTTGCTCCTGAACTTCTTGTCGGTTATTGTGTTGATTAATCTTACTTTTATCCAGAGTACCTACAACTGAAACACTTGTATTAAATTCAGCTAATCTAGTTTCAATAATTTTTAAGTATCGCTTCAATTCTGAATTAAAATAAGATTTAGCACTATTACTGTAATTAATAGATTCACTGGAAATCTTTTCACATCCAAAATGTTTTTCTTCAATAGACCTAATCTTGATAGCAGCATCATAAGCTATATCTAAAGCTCTTTCAGGAGTTTCTTGAAACCACTGGTTAGCATTTAGCATAGAAATTTTAAATTGCTTCCAGGGATAAATCGCCATATTTCTCATATTCTGATAAATTCAATTAGATTGCCATTATTATGTATGGCAATCTAATAATATAATTAGTAAGCAGTGAACATTTATATAGCTTTAAATAATCAGCAATGCCCACTCAACAATAATATCTTTCTACTATAGCAATCCTTTTTTATTTGTGTCTAAAAATCTTACTGGTTTTAGGGAACAGTTCATTAATGGATAATGGATAATTGATAATGGATAATTACCTCACTCTTTCTGAGAATTGCTATATGATTAACTTACAGCAGATTCCGTACTTACGAGGTAAAACTAATACTTAGAAATATTTTTTTTCTATTCCCTATTGCTTGTTCCCTAATACATAAAAATAAGTACCTCACGGGCAGTGGAAAGTTCTTTAGCTGATATCTTAGCAGATTTTTTCTGTAAAATGTAAGCTGAAATATGTTAATTATCTAAAGTACAATTATCTCTATTCTTTCAACAAAATTTAATTAATAAAACCCTCTAAACGTTGAACTAATTGCGGTGCTTGAATAACTCCTTCTATTATGTCTAGTGGCTGACTATTTTTAAATAATACTAAAGTCGGTAAAGCATGAATATTATACTTTGAAGCTAACTGCGGATATTTGTCAGTATCAATTTTAACTATTCGCAGTTTATCCTTCATTTGTTGATTTACCTGTTCCAGAATCGGGACCATCATTTGACAAGGGCCACACCAAGTAGCATAAAAATCGACTAAGACAGGCAAATCTGAACCAGCAAGTAGTTCATCAAAACTATTGAACTTCTTTTTAATTGTCATAGAACAACTTGACTAAACTATATCTAATCTATTAGCTTAACGTAGCAAACCATAATCCTCTAAAATGATTTAGTTTACACTTTAATATACAAAAAAGGATTTGATGATGGAAGCATTACCTGAAGCACTACAAAGACTGAAAGGACAAGTGGCAATAATTACAGGTGCATCCAGAGGAATTGGTCGGGCAGCAGCTTTAGCATTAGCAATGGAAGGAGCGAATGTAGTTGTAAACTATGCTAACTCTAGTGGCGCGGCTGTGGAGGTAGTGGCAGAAATAGTTGCTGCAGGTGGCAATGGGATGGCACTTCAAGCAGATGTTTCTCAAGCTAAAGATGTTGATGCACTGGTTAAGGAAGTGATGGAAAAGTGGAGTCGCATTGATATTTTGGTTAATAATGCTGGTATTACTCGTGATACTCTACTTTTGCGGATGAAACCTGATGACTGGCAGTCAGTAATAGACTTAAATTTGACTGGGGTCTTTCTTTGTACCCGTGCGGTGAGTAAAATTATGTTGAAACAAAAGAGTGGTCGTATTATTAATATTGCTTCGGTGACTGGGCAAATGGGTAATCCTGGTCAAGCTAATTATAGTGCAGCAAAAGCGGGGGTTATTGGCTTT
This sequence comes from Trichodesmium sp., assembly GCA_051439685.1. Classification (GTDB taxonomy): domain Bacteria; phylum Cyanobacteriota; class Cyanobacteriia; order Cyanobacteriales; family Microcoleaceae; genus Trichodesmium. The sequence continues at coordinate 1,039 of JBFRWR010000268.1, read as the reverse complement.
ACTAAAACTGTAGCAAAAGAATTGGCTAATCGTGGTATTACGGCAAATGCAGTTGCCCCTGGGTTTATTGCTACGGATATGACTAAGGACTTAAAAAATGCTGAGGAAATTGTCAAGTTTATTCCTTTAGGACGTTATGGTACTCCAGAAGAAGTAGCGGGTATGATTAGATTTTTGGCTGCTGATAGTGCCGCAAGTTATATTACAGGTCAAGTATTTAATGTGGATGGGGGAATGGTGATGAGTTAATTAATAATGGATAATGGATAATGGATAATTAGGGTTTGCTGAAAAAGCAGAGGGTCGGAAGTGTGGGGAAAGTCGGAGGAATAATTGTCAGAGTGATTTTTCTGTGTTTGTCTGCTTTTCATCCTAACTTTTTGGTCGTTCAAGCTTAGAGAGCTTTTCAGATTTATAAACTATATCGTCACAACCAAAACCTTGTAGGGAGGTTTCATGGAACGTCCCTACTATCTTCTACTGAAATAAAAACAGCTCACTTTTTTTGCTCCAAAAAGGCACTTACCTTGATTTGTTAGTGCTTTGAGATTTAATCAGCAAACACTAATTAAAATCAAAAGTTAAAAGGGAAAAGTCAGATTTTGAAGTTTGTTGATAATCGACAACAAATTTTTTTGCTGAAGTTAAAATTATTAGCGGGGTGCGTTGTTTTTTTTAGTTTAGGGTGCTCAACAAATTTGACTTCTGGCTCCTGATTTTCAGATGCGTTTTCCAAACAATACCCTACTAATTCTTCTTCCAGTTCGTTACAAGATTGGCAATAGAAGTTTATCAGAAACCGGGTTTTTGGGAGGTATATTTTATAAAGTAAGGTATTTAACACCAACCCGGTTTCTGCGCTTTTTTATACCGATTTATCAAAATATTGTAAGAGGGTGTCTATAAAATAAATCTTAAGCAATGCTGTAAGGTCACTTATTGGTGGGTTACGGCAAATCACACCAAACTATTAAGTTTAAGTATTAATCTGTGCCTAACCCACCCTACAAAAGGATTTTTTTATTTACAGATACCCTCT
>JBFRWR010000267.1:0-3866 GCA_051439685.1 Trichodesmium sp. | reverse complement strand
ATCTTAGAACTAATCGCTGAAGTTCGAGCTACTGTTCTACCTTGAGAGTTGATTAGTGCCAATTTTTCAAACTCTAAATCTTCTGCCTCTTCAAACATTTGATTAACTATGTTGTCTTGGGCTACGGCTGTAAAATTATACCAGTTATTATTAATTTCCACAATTAATAAATTACTCGGTAAGTTAATCGTTAAAGATTCAATTATTTCTTCACCATATTGATTAGCAAAATCATCAATTTTATTTTGAATTGATACTAGAAAAATTTGCTCTGGTGTTAATTCTGGAGGTGGAGTTGTGGTTAATTCTATCAATTCATCAGTCTCTGATAATGTTGAATCAGATATTTCTATATCTTCTGCATCTATTGTCGGAATTAAAGAATCTTCAACAGCAATTTCTTCTGTTATTTCAAATTCGGAAATAACAGGAGAAATTGCTACTTCAGTAGTGGGTTTACTAGCAGAAACAGAAACAAAAATAACTACCAGTATTAAAGCAACAATACCAGCGATCGCCCCAGTTAATAAACCATCAGAAAACTTTTGACTGAGGGACTGTGGTAATAAAGAACGAACTACGCCCAAAATTTGCTGCCAAAAGTTAGGTTTGGCCACACTGGATTTTTCAGTAGTTGATTCTGCTTGAGTTGTATTTTCAGATGTCACAGAGGGAGTTTCTGTGGTTTCCTCAGAAACTGTTTCAGTTTGAGGTTGTTCTACATTTGGTTGGTTTAATTGGTCTTCTGACATTGAATTTATACCGTTAATTTTAATAAGGTTCAATTTGTACAATTTTTTGTAATGTCTGGGAATATAGCAATTGTAAATGATTTGTGAAAAAAAACTGTAGGGTTTTGGCCTCCAAATTCCCTCTTAGTTTGGGTTGGGATACCAAACCCCTACGCTCAAAATTACAACCTATTTAGGACTGCTATAGTTAGTTAAGCATTACAGCAACTTTTTGAAACCTAACTCATACTGCTTCACTAAAGTCAGAACTTAAAAGTGATATTTTAGGAACTTTATAGCTCAATTTTACAGTAATTTTAGCTTATTATTTCACTTCATCAGTTACCAACTATTCGTGATACTTTTTCACTGCATTACTATAAGTTGGTCAATTTTTCAGTTTTATTTGAGTTATTGTTGAATAGACTTCTCGAATAATCAACAATCAAATCAATTATCCCACAGAAATTATCAATTATTTACCCCTAATTTTTTATATAAATCTCTAATTTTTTCTAAGTTGCTAGTCAGGAATATCTTTTAATTTATTTCACGACTTACTAACTTCCTTACCCAATTATTAATTATTAATAATTAAATAATTCTGGTTTAAAGCCTCCCCTTTTAAGGGTAAAAAAAGAAATTATATTTCCCGATATTCAATTCCGTAACGGTTTTAACCTTCTTGTAATTATCAATTATCCATTATCAATTATCAATTAATGAATCGCTTATTCCCAAAACTCGACTAGAATTAAAAATAGCAATCAAGGCCACACCAACATCTGCAAATACCGCCTCCCAAATATTTGCTAAACCGACTATTCCTAACAAAATAAATACACTTTTTACTCCTAAAGCAAAACCAATATTTTGCCAAACAATACGGCGCGTTTTTCTCCCTATTTCTATTGCTTCGGCAACTTTAGAAGGTGCATCAGTCATAATTACAACATCCGCAGTTTCGATCGCTGCATCGGCTCCCATGCTACCCATTGCTATACCTACATCAGCGCGAGCAATAACCGGAGCATCATTAATTCCATCACCAACAAAGGCAACTTTTCCATTATTTTGATGGAGTAATTTTTCAATGGCGGTCACTTTATCTTCTGGCAATAATTCTGCTTCATAACTATCTAAATTCAGATTTTTTGCCACCTTTTCAGCAACAGTTTGATTATCTCCAGTTAACATTATAGTTTTTTCTACACCCAAATTTTTTAGAGCTTTAATTGCTTGAGCAGCATCTAATTTAATTTGGTCAGAAATTGTCAGATAACCGACATATTTACTATCAATTGCTAAATGAACTGCCGTATATCCCACATCACAAATATCATGGTCAATATCTTCTAAATGTAACAGGCGATCGCCTCCAGCAATAACTTTTTTATTCCCAACTTTTGCTTTAATTCCACATCCAGCAATTTCTTGATATTCTGACACATCAGAATTATCTATTTTTGTGGAATTATATTGATAAACTGCTTGAGCAATAGGATGATTTGATAAAGATTCTAGTTTGGCTGCTACTTCTATTAATTCTGGTTTTGTTAAGCCATTTTTTGTGACAATATCTGTCACCTGAAGTTTACCTTCTGTTAAAGTTCCAGTTTTGTCAAAAACTACGGTTTTAATAGCAGCTAAATCATCTAAAAATGTGGAACCTTTTACTAAAATTCCTCGTTTTGCAGCTCCACCAACTCCACCAAAGTAACCTAAAGGAATACTAATTACTAATCCACAAGGACAGGAAACTACTAATACAATTAATGCTCGATTTATCCAATCTGCATAAGTAGCACCAGAAATAAATAGAGGAGGTAAAAGAGCTATTGCTAAGGAAATAAAGACAACGACTGGGGTATAGTAACGGGCAAAGGTTGTCATAAATCTTTCTGTTTTAGATTTCTTAGTTTTAGCTGTTTCAACTAATTCTAGAATCCGAGAAATTGAGGATTCAGCAAAGAGTTTAGTCACCCGAATTGTTAATAATCCTGTTTGGTTAACCATCCCTGCTAATATTGTTTGCCCGACTGTATAAAATTTGGGTATTGATTCTCCAGTTAAAGCCGAAGTATCAACTTCAGAATTACCAGAGATAATTTCACCATCTAAAGGAATTTTTTCTCCTGGTTTAACTACTATTTCACTGCCAACTTTTACTATTTCAGGAGATACTTTTTCTAGAGAGTCATTAACTTTTAAATTTGCATAATCTGGGCGAACTTCTAATAATGACTTGATAGAATTGCGGGAACGTTTAACAGAATATTCTTGGAATGTTTCGCCAATTTGATAAAATAACATAACTGCTACAGCTTCTGGTAATTTATCAATGGCAATTGCGGCTAAAGTAGCTACACTCATCAAAAAGTTTTCATCAAATATTCTGCCTTTGATCATATTTTTGCCTGCACTATAAAGTACAGTCCAACCACTATAAATGTAGATGGGAATAAATAGAATATATTGCCCGATTCCGTAGGCATTATTTTGTAGTTGTCGATAGAAAATTAAACCCAAAGTATAGAGAATAATAACTGGAAGTAAAGGTAAAATTTCTTGTTTTAAATCTAACTGTTGGGAGACTGAATTTGTATTGTTATGATTTTCTTCATGGTGACAACTACAACAATGAGAATGATGATGATTATCCATTTGTTACTCCTCAAGCAAAATGATTTTAATTGTCAATATTATGTAATATCATGTTCCCCTTGCAGGGGAGCTGCGAATTGCGGATAATTAGTTATAATAAAATTTAAGGACTGACAGTACCGACAGTACCAAAGAAATACTCAAATTCTCTTGACTTTCCTCCTTTCTTTTCTCCTGGCTCCTGTACGGGCGATTTCCTGCGGAATGCTGCGCTTTCCATGAATCGCCCCTACGACTCCTGACTCCTCACAACAGTTATTTATAAGTATTCAACCGAACATGATATTATATCATGTCCGGTTAATTAGTGATAAAAAAACTTGCTCCTCTTCCCTTCTGACTTCTGATATAAAATCCGGTTATACACTAATCGCAGTGATTACTTCGTGTTAAGACAAATGTTATATTGAATACTAATTGAAAAAATCATCCTATTCAAATCCTTTCTTTCTCCGCGTCACCGTGTCACCC
>JBFRWR010000266.1:0-4876 GCA_051439685.1 Trichodesmium sp. | reverse complement strand
AGTTCTAATTTATCAGAATTTTTAACTCCAGCATCTCAAGATTATAAAGAATCTACTATTGATTGTAATTTAGTAGATAAGGTCAAAGATTATGCAGGGACACCTGAACCTACTTTAATTAGTGGGTTATTTTTTGTGGTAGGATTTGGTTTATGGAGTGGAAGGAAAAAAATTACTCGTCATGTTAGTAATCTTGATGATTAAGAAATATTAGGTAAGCATTTCCTGCGGAATGCTGCGTAAATAGCCATCAGCTAGCTCGTTAGCCTTTTGCAGAATAATTGCGTTATCAGCTATTAAAAAGAGCAGGAGTTCAGCAATTAATAATTATAATAATTAATAATTACCCCTTCTTAAAAGAACGGGGATAGACTCAAAGGAAAATTTTTGATTTCTCCCCTTAAAAGGGGAGGCTTCAAACCTGAATTATTAATTATTCGGTGAATACTTACAATATTTACGAATTTGCAGTTGGGAGTTAGGCAAATATAAATATGTTTTTCCTAGTTTATTTTTGTTACTATCTTGAGAAAATTAGTATTAGAAAAAAACCTAATATTTTCAGTATCACATATAAGTCATAATTTCCTACACCTAAATTCTAACTACTAATAGATTCTTGATTAACTATTTCACTAAAACGTTTAAGGATACGAAGAACATCAAAAAGTTCATTGCCAGGATTGCGGATAACAAACATTTTGGATGTTCCATATTGAGGAATTTTTGTTTTGACTAACTTAACAAAAATGAAACTACCACCCGTAACAATTAAGCCATAATTAGGATGTTTAGAATCGGGACTAGCTAAAAGATAAGTTAACAATTGAGCCAGACCAGCTTCTATAGAAAACTCAGCTCTTTTTGATTCAATAATCATTACCCATAGCTTTTCTTTCATAACTAGAGTATCAATTCGACCTCTAATAATTACCTCTTTATCTGCTAATTCTAAATTAATAGATTTCTCAGAACGAATATGATAAGGATAAAGAAAAAATTTGCCGATAAATAAAATCGGATCGACTATCGCCATTCTGACAATATCTTCTAAAACAGGTGGATTTTCTAATAAGTTAAAGTATCCCTCTTGAACCTGATTAAGTAATTCTTTTTCCAAGTCACTAATCTCTGGCAAATCATCTTGCCATTCTCGAAAAAATTGCTCATCTCTGACTAATTGTAAGCCAAAATTATCAATCAAATAGCGGAGAGTTACTTCTTGGGATTGAATAGTTTGAACCATAAATTTTAATTAAATTACCAATTTAAATACGAGTATCAGATTTTGATGCCATTTCATCTAGTGCAGCTTTATTCAGTAATTAATAATTAATAATTACCTCTTCTTGAAACGGATAGGATTTGCTAAAAGATTTTTTTTTGATTTATCCCCTTGAAAGGGGATATTTAAAACCTGAATTGTTGGATGAATAATTAATTATTGAATATCAAATCTTAATTATTAATTATTAACTATTCGGCAATAACTTTTTTCAGACATTTTAGGCCAAACTTTTAGCGTAGCGACCCGACCGACCGCGCCCTTTTAAGTTATAAAATTTTAATAGATGTATTCGCGGTCGTGTTGGGGAAAAGTTTGAGCGTAGCGGCCTAAAATGTCGCGTTCGCCGACTACATAAAATTATAACAAAACATTATTAACTTTTCTTGTTTATATTATGTCTATTAATAGTGTCTACTACTCACTAGACATAATGAAAAATAGTTTTTAATAGAGCATTTATTATTTATATCCTAGAAATTATTATTTTATCTAATTTTATTTATAGTTGTCTGAAGTTGAAAATTGCTAAATAATTATTAATTATTTTGTGAAGTATTAACAATAATATTAGGCACGTCTCAATTCCTCAGTCAATTCGGCTTTAGTGAGTTGAAAAGTGTCTACACCATAATAAGCTAATTTTGTTAAAAATAGGACTTTGGGAATTCCAGCTAAATTGGCAGCAGCCCCAGAAGAAAGACGACCTAATTCATAAAGTTTAATAGCAGCAATTAGTTGCATTTCTTGACTAAGTTCTTCAGGGGTTAATTTTAGTGCTAAGGCTGTTTCTTCAGGTATATTAATAGTTAGTTGATACATATTTGGAAGAACTCAAAGAAAATAATTTTTTTGAATTAGTTGATAGTGATTCCGGAACGGAACGCTCAAACTGAGCGTGGGTTGTTTGCTTTTGATGTGCAAAAAATAGAACAGAAATGGAATTAGCAGCTTAAATCTTCTCAGAATGTTGCTTCGCTATTTCTGCTCTTACAGCATTAGTAATTAATTCTCTCAGAAAAGTAACTCTGTCTTTCTGAGGTAGCCCCCTGATATACTCATCTACATCTTCTTCCAACCTAATCATTATGGGGTTTTTTGCTAGCTTTCCTAGTGGGCGATCGCTTATAGCTACTCTTTTAGCTTGATGAAATGCTGAGTCTTTTGGTTTTGGGTTGTGATTACCTTTAGCCATAATACTGCTCCTATAAATATTTACTCCATTATATCCAAATATCCTGGTATACTAGGATATATAAGCTTAAGTTATCATATCTTCAGGTATGCCAGGATAATTCTAATCGTTAAAGGGTTGCATTATCCTTGTATACTAGGATAATATATAGATATAGGAAAAGAAAAAACGAAAAGGGACACCACCCAAGCCCTGACAAAGCAAAGTGATGTCCCGCCCCCTAATAAGACATAGGAGAAATATAATGATAGCACAAATACAGACAACAAAGCCAGCTCCGCAACAGCTAGTATTACCCGTACAAACATCTCAAAATAACAACTGGCTATATGCAGGTACAGATGAAGCTTGGTTGTATACAGATTATAGCCAACCCCCCTATAACATTTGCACTTGCACTGAAGCTGAAACTACTGCATATAAACTGCCACAGTATGAGGAAGACTTAGACTGCTACTCAAATGAACCGGGCAAGACAGATGAGCAGATTTGGCAGGAAGTAGAAGTTCTAGATTCTGAATTTATAGAATTTTAGGGGATTGAGATGTTATCTATAGAAGCAGCAATTGTCGCTTCTATGGACTCAGGAAAATTAGTTTTACCAGAGTTTATAGAAGCCGTTTATAGGTACGGTGATGATATAGCGATACTGACACCTGAATCAATCATCACCATACCGAGAATGATTTTTCAAACCTACATAACCGATTGGTTAGAAGCAGTCATCGAAATCTAGTAATCTACACAAACACAAGCAAAAAAATAATGTCATCAAATTCAACAAAAAACGGAGTAGAAATCATACCTATCAACGAACACATTCTCGTAACAGCCGTAGGACGTGGAGAGAATTTTGTAGACTTTTATGAGAGTGTAGAAGCAGCCAGAAAAATGTGGGCTGCCGACACTAGGCGGGGTGATTACCGTCTGGAACTCAGTACACTAAAGGGACTACAAGAAACAGACCTAGACTACCTCAGAAGAGCAACCTATAAGTGTCCAGAGGGTACTAAATTACACACCGAAGATGGACATATTCTAGTCTCTAAGGATGGGAACGGCGTCAAGCTGCAAACAGTACCTTCACTAACTCGTAAAGAAACCTGTGAAGAGTTGAATGTAGCAGAATCCTCTAGAAACCAGCCCCCCGAAGGAGTAGAAGTTTTGCCTCTCAAGGAATATGTCCTGATAGGGGCGATCGGGCGAGGTGAGGAAAGGGGAAATAAATTTGTAGGAATTTATGAGAATCTAGAAGAGGCAGAGGAAAGCTGGAAAGAAGATATTGAGTGTGGGTACTGCAAAGTAAGACCAGTCAAATTATATGAAGTTGTAAAGCAAGACCTCATTGAAACTGCCTGTATGTGTCAGGATGGCACAATACTAAAAGCTGTGGATGGTCACATTATTGTCCACGTCAAGTGGTGTGATGATGAGGCCAACGTGAAGTTAGAAAAAGTCTCTAACCAACCTAAAAAATAATGTTATTTGGTGGGGTTGGCTCCCGCAAGTGTGGTAGTTATATCGCTCTACAAAATTTGGTTGTGCATCAGAAAAGTGTGGGAGCAGTCGCGTATGGCTGCTAAATCTAATCTAAAAGCATTGATATATAAAGGTTGAGCGCCCAGATGGGAGCGAAAAAAAGTGCAAATATTTAAGCTTGAGCGACCAAAAAGTTAGGATAAAGATACAGGTAGAATTATTACTCCTACTTTCGGAAATCTCCCCACCCTTCTTACACTTCCAACTCTCCCCCACACTTTCTTGACGCACAACCCAAAATTTTAATACAAGCTAAAAGGCTAGGAAAAATGCTAATTACTGACACTATTTTTGATTACAAAGGCTTCTGGAGTTGCGACAGCAAATGTCGTATACGCATTTACAATAGTTCGGGAAAAACTATTGTTATAGCTAGTTAAATCGACGAAAATGATGGTACTTCAATAACAAATGTTTGCGAATACTTAATTAAAAAAGTCGGCGAATATTTTGGTTTAAACCTACAAAAAATGCTTTGGATAGAGCATTATCCCCCCGATGGTTTGATTGAAGAAGATACCTACTCAATGGTGAGTATAGACATCCAAGGAACTGCTTGTTGGACACCTGTACCGCAGGAGAAGGTAGATGAGCTAATTGCCTGTAAGTTGTAATTGAAAAAAGTTTTGCTGATTAATCAGTCGAAAACCTAGAAATCAGTGAAATTACTTTTTGATTTCACTGATTCTAGAAATTATTTACATACACCATACAGTTATTTACATACACCATTGCACATCCAGGTGGATGTGCATTTTAATAGAAGTATAAACAAGTGAAACCTGTAATACCACCCCCAAGGAGGTGATAGTAAAAGAAGTGCCAGTAACAACCAAAAAAGGTGCAACAATTGTCTA
>JBFRWR010000265.1:0-8697 GCA_051439685.1 Trichodesmium sp. | reverse complement strand
CTAAATACATCAGGAATTTAAACTGATTTTTCCAAAAAAAGTTCAAATCAGCTATTTAGGGGCAAAAATGGGGAAATTTAGGTGCGATCGGGCTCTCGTTGGCCATTTGTTAGAAGTATTGATATGCAAGAAATATAGGGTGGTTGCATTGAAAGAAATTTTCGTGTATTTTTGAGGTAAGTGGCTCGCTCTGCGCAGGTGCTTATTAAAATGAAAAAGGGAATTAGTGAGTGGAAGTGCGATCGCGTAGGGGAACGGAGTTTTATCGCGTCGCGAAACGTAGTTCTATCATTTTTGAATATCTTTTGTTGCAATGGAAAATTTCTAGAAAAAGAACTATCTGAATTGTTAATCAGACTATAGGCATTGAGAATCTATGCATCAAGAAGACTTTCAGAATTATTTATCACAACTGCTATTAAATTAATATTTAAGCAGCTTTCGAGTAGCTAACAATATGACTGATATACTTTAATTTATTGTGTGATGAGTAAATTAGTTTCATCTCTTTCGTTTATAAATATATAGGCAAATAGTTCTACCTCAGAGACCTTCTGCTCAGAAAGAATCTAGCTCTATTTCTTCAAAAGCAATGATAAATTATCAGGATTAATCCCTAAAAAATGCAACTAATTTCTGCTATTAAACTTTATGAATTAGGTTGTCTTTCTTCGGGAGTAGTAGCAAATTTAGCTGAAATTTCCAAACCCTTATTTTTAATAACATTAGGTGATTATGGAGTAGAAATTTTTCAACTGACTGAAGCTGAATTAGCTGAGGAATTGAAACCTGCTTAATATTATTGCTTCACTTAACATAAGGAGATGTTGAATGAATTTATCTGTCATTAATGAAATAGTCGAACAATTAAAAGTTATGCCACAGAACTTGCAATACCAGGTGCTTGAATTTGCTCAGAAATTGCCAAAAACACAAGTCAGAGGTATTCCAGGAAAAAAATTATTACCTTTTGCTGGCTCAATTTCTCCTGAAGACCTTCAAACTATGGGCAAAACAATTAAATAAGATTGTGAACAAATAGATATTGATGAGTGGTAGATATTTTCTAGATACAAACATTATGATTGCGCTCTTTGCTAACGAAACAGTTATTAGAGAAAATATTGTTCAAGATGGGGAAGTTTTCATCCCTAATATTGTAGTAGGTGAGTTATGTTATGGCGCAAGAAAATTGGGGCGTGTTTTAGCAAATTTAGCGAAAATTGATGAGTTAGTTGCTAATAGTAAAGTGCTTGATTGTAACATTGAAACTGCATGGGCGAAACAATTAAACAAAATTGTGAACAAAATGATTATTTTTGATGCCAGATTTTTGGTTGCCTTAGCGAACAAAAATGATAACTATCATCAAACTCTTAAACCCATTTTATTGAATCTCCTAACTCTATATTTTGTTTGGTTAAAAGATTTTTTATTGCCATAATAATTACCCTTTATTCTGCTTCCAAATATTCAATTTTTTACCCTTCAATTTGGCTAAATTCTCTAGCCATTGTATAATTGCGGGATGATTTTGTTAGAGAGAGTTCAGCATAATCCCCGTGTCTCCATGTCCCCGTCTCCCCGTGTCAACCTCAATCATCCCCGTATTCAGCAATGCCATTCTCTAAAATTATGGTGCCCACTTAGGATTAAAACCAGTCAGCGGTAACTCTTCTGGTTGTAGTTGCCAAGGGGAATCATCTTCGGGCATTTTTGAGTCTAAAGGTAATATCCATAAACGACTAATTTGTGTACTTTGCTGGTTATTTTCTTGCTCTTCCTCTTCATTAGAAATTGTTACCATTTGGTCAAATAATAATACTAAACCATCCGGTGATAAATCTAGATTAATTTCTCTTTGATTGGGTAAAATAACTAAAGGTCTTAAGAAACTTCTTTTAATATCAAATGCTGCAATATAAGGTTGTTCTTGATATGCTTCAGGACTCTCTACAACTTGTGTTAATAAACAATATAAAATAGTTTTAGTCGGGTCAAATTCTGCATTTAAAATATTACCGTAAGGACGAGTGCGTAATATCTCTTTTTCTTGACCTTGATTAGTCACAATATAAAGAGACCTTGTACCATCTTGATTATATTTTACCATCGTTGCCATAGAACCATCAGGAGCAAAACTTAATACCGTGCCAAATTTTGGTAAAAAGATTAAGTCATCTAAATCTGTTTCTGGATTTATTGGTACAATAGAGGTTCCTTCTCCTTGTAAAATGACTAAATTATTGCTATCTGGCGTAATTAAAAAATCCCCGCCTTTTTGAATTATGCCATCTTTATTTGTTAAAGGTCTTGGTTCTTTTCCTAATTCTAATACCCAAGGTCCAGCATCAAATACATCTTTTCTATTAACTCTTTGAATTACAATTATTTTCCCATCAGCAGATAGGTCAAATTTTAAATTTTGGTATTCTGAATTATCTAGAATTTCTTCAATTTCGCCTACAGTTTCTGAAGATTTTAATTTTTCTCTTGGAGATTGATAATTAATGCCAGTTGTTACAGTATATATTTTTTGTTCTAGAAGACTGGGTACTTCATTTTCCTTTTCTACTGCTGAAAAAAGAATCTTTTTACCTTGAGGAAAAAACTGAAAATCTAATACTTCTAAATTTTCAGGTGTTAGTATTATTGGCTGTTGTTTTTGCGTTAAATTAATTAAAATCAACCTACCTTTTTCTTGACCTTGAAAACCTATATAAGCAAATGCTCGATCGCGACTTTGAAATGAACTTTCAAAAGGCTGCATTACATCGCCTTGGTCTAACCCATAAAACTTTTCTTTTGCACCTGATAAATTTAATGTATATTGATTACCGTAGGGAGCAGGTTCTAAAATAGTATAAGCCATTCTTCGACCTGCCCAACTTATTTTTCCTGGTAACGGTGGTTCAATTTTTAAGTTTTTTTCAACAGTAGCATGATTCATTGGTCGATTAAAATTTAAGATAAAAGCTTGATCTTCAGCACCTATTTTTTGATCTTGCCAGCTAAAATTTTTAACTTTTGGAGCTGTACTTCCTCCCCCGACAAATAGTAGGCAAATTAATACGGTGAAACCGAGAATTAAACTAATAGCAAGTCGGTCAATAGGTTGTCGTAATTCTTGTAGAATAATCTCTTGATTTTCCCGAAATATATGATTAATTTTTTCTCTTAAATTTACCATTCTTTTTTCCTCTCTTTATGATAGATAATAATATATTTTTTTTCTACTTGTAAGTTTGGAATTACCTGTTTTATAACAATTTAAAACACGTTGTAATATGTTGCCCTAGGTGTTTGGTTGCCAAATCCCATTGTTGGTAGGTAAAAGTAGATTAAACCCCTACAGTTTTTTGATCAAATCCTGCCAAAATTAGTATACTAATTTTATAAAATAATCTGACATTGATTTAATTAATTAGGTAAAAGGTAATATCATTTCTGGGAATTAACTATTGTATAATATCATGTTCCCCCTCCGGGGGAGCTACGCTAACGGTTTAATACTTATAAATAAAGTAGAGAAGAGTTAGGAGTCAGGAGTCAAGAATCAGGAGAGAAAGAGTAAAGTTATAAGTGAATCATGTTTATTATAATTGATTATCCAAACATGATATAATTCCAGAGTTGAGAGTCATTCCTTGGAGAAAAAGAAAAGATTTGAGAATATGACTTATCTAGGAATTTTGTTTAAATTGTCTGTGTTGGTGGGATTTATTTTTTTCCCAGAAAAAAGGCTGAAAAGTAATCAGCACTTAGCAGTTTGAGAGTAAGGATTAAGCTATTATCTAGCCTCTTTTCCTGCGGAATGCTGCGCCAGCAAAACAGCTATCAGCTATTAATATCAAATCTGACGAAAGGAGAATAAAATCAATATTGGCAAAAACTCCTGGTAAGGTAGGGTTTGGAGACCAAACCCCTACGAGGCTTAAATTGTACCAATACTACTGGATTTGATCCTCTAAAGCTAATAGCTGAAAGCTGACGGCTGAATGCTTACGTTTGAGAAAAAGAGATAATTATTAATTATTAATTATTAATTGTTCAACCATAAATACTTTTATACTTAATCAGCAAGCCATAATTAGACGTAATAAAAATTCTATTTTATCTTACTGATAAACTCTCACAATTTTTCCCTACTCCCTAAAAAATGTAGTAATCCGTGCATAGGTTTTCAAAATGCAAAAACTAGAAATAAACGCCTAAATTATTGTAAATTATCCATTCCCAAAAATTGGCAAGATTTTGGTTCCGAATAAAATAGGATTACTATGATGATTTTTGGGTATTTAAAGAGACATGATATTAGATCATGTCTCTTTAAATAACTGTAATAAAAAATCTGGCATTGCTGATGCGTGGGTATGATTTGTATTTTTTGGTAATTGCTGAACTATTGAATAACAAATATTTGGGATTATTCAAGATTTTATTTTCATACCTTGATTCAGCAACGCCAAAAATCTTTCCCCAACCTCGTAGGGAAGTTGCGTGCAATATCCCTACATTGCGGTTAATTAATGTTACTTGATATATAGCAATCAGCGCATAGGTTGCGGGTAATTAAAAAGTAAATAAAAAACTTGAAACTCCTACCTGTTCGCTTTTCCCTCAAAAGCAGTATGATTTTTACCACGAATAAAATAGGATTGCTATAATACGAGATTAAAATGATAAACTCTATTTATTTACCTCAATAAAACTGATTAATCACACTCAGAAATACTAAATTCCTGAACAGGATAATTTAAAGGCAAAAATATATAACCTAATGGCGAACAACTAGACTTAACCACTTCCGTAAAACTAATTCTAGATTCTTGGCGATCGCCATTTGGTAAAAAAGTTATTTCTCCTGTGGCACCATAGGAACTAAAATCTTCACTTGCTAAAGCTTTTTGTACACCAATGCGATTTAATTCTTTTTGTTCAGGAAGTGACTCTAAAGCTGTAATCAAAGCTTTCACAGAATCATAAGCAAAAGCTGTACGCCAACTAACACTACCTCCCCAAATACCTTTTGCTTCTATGGGAAAATCTACATTAGGACTATTCAAACTATGCCACGGTGTAGCTACTATAATACTTTTTGCTGCTTCATTAGCACCAAATTTGAGAGTATAATCACTATAAAGACTATCTCCAGCAATTATCGGTAAATTTAACTGCCAATTTGCTTTAATTATTTCTATTCCTTTGGCTAAGTTGAAAATATCTGGTAACAATACTATAGCAGTAGCATTTTGCTTGTCTACTCTATCTATAGCAGCACTAGCATTAAAAACACTCCTGGATAAATCAAACTTTTCTTCCATGTCTTTAACTATTTTACCACCACCTGCACTAAAACTGAGAGTAAATTGATTTTTCAGAGATTCACTGTAAACATCATTAGGAATATGAAATAAGGCGACTTTTCCCTGTTTGTCTGATTGATTAATTAGGTAACTCGCCATTGCTTGAGCCATTGTCCCATCAGATGGAATCATCCGAAAGAAAAAATTCTTGCTATTAGATAATTTAGAACTATTAGCAGTAGGAGAAATTAATACCAGTTTATTATCTTCATAAATTCGAGCAACTCTCATGGTAATTTCACTGGAAAGGTGGCCGATAACAGCCAAAACATTACCAGTTAAAGCCAAATTATTTGCTCTTTTAATTGCTTCTGTGGGAGAGTTAAGATCGTCAGCAATAATTACAATTAAGCCCTTACCTCCGATTAAATTATCAGTTTGATTAATTACATTTTGAGCTTGAGCAACCCCCCGTAATATTTCCAAACTATAATTAAGTGCTTGTGGATCGCCTGTCATTGATACTGTAACAGCGATCGTATAACTCTCTATCTTGTTAGCAATTAATCTAGCATTATTTAGATAAATCAAAGTTTCTGGATCGTTAATTTCTTCTTTTCTCGCTGCTTCTAAAAGTTGTACTGCTTGCACATAATTACCATCGCCAAAAGCTGTAACTCCTTCTTCCTTTGCTGTGGGTGCAGAACCTGGAATCAGAATTTCTTCGCCACAACTTAAATTGTCATCGAACTTGAACAGACAAGTTGTTGGTGCTTCGGGTAAGATAGCAATCAAAATTGCTATTACTCCTAGTGTTAATAGGGAAATATTGCCTAACCATTTATTGGGTTGAGGTGTTTTCTTTTGAAATTTACCTTGGAAATTTAGTATTTTTTGGTGGAGTGGTTTGGAATAAGATGGGTTTCCAGTTGCTGATGGAACTGGTTTGTCTTCGATAGGTTCAACTTCAACCGCTTTTTTTGCTTGATAAGCAGCTAGACGTTCTAGAATATCTTCTGTTGTTTGGGGACGACACTGAGGCAAATTTGCCATCATCTCATTAATTAAGTCTGCTAACTCTTTAGAGATTTGATTTCCAGATTTTTCCCACATTAATTTACCACTTTGAGGATCATTAGGTAAGTCGATCGGGTTTTGAGTAGTAAGTAGAAAAATTAGAGTTCTAGCGATCGCGAAAATATCTGACTGTCGTGTTATTTTCCCTTGATAATGTTCGGGAGCAGTATACCCTTGAGAAATAATTCCAGTGACATCTTTTCCTTCAATTTGCCTTAAATATGTTTCCGTAACTTCCCTAGTGGCACCAAAGTCAATTAATGTTAGTTGTCCCCAGTCTTGTTTGTGGGAGTCTTGGGAATTTCCATTATGATTTTTTTGCTTCTCAACTGCATTTTGATCTTTCTCTACTGATGCTAGTTTTTCTAAATTATCACCTGGTTGTGCAATACTTTTTTCAGCAGGTGACATAACAGATGATTTTTTCCCTTTTCCTGCTTTGCCATTTGTGACTTGAGTATTACCATTCTGGAAGAAATGCTCAGGTAAAATATCTGCCACAAGAGTATGAGCTTCTTTTTTTACTTTTTTTGGTTTGGGGGTGCGCAGTATAATATTTGTAGGTTTAATATCCCGGTGAATACAATGATGTTGATGCAGTTTGCCAATAATTTCTACTAATTGAGTTAACCAGGCGATCGCTTGTTCTTCTGTTATCGGTTGATTTTGATTATTTGCTTGCAACCACTCAGATAAATTTATCCCTTCAATTTTTTCCATTACCAAACAGTGCAATGGTTCTGCATTTTCCATTAATTCGATAAAATATCCTTCTGGTTCAACTTTTGGCAAGCCAGGATCATCCAAATTTTTTAAAACATTTCCCTCTTCCTCAAATAGAGAAATTACTTGTTCCATTTCTTCGCGATCTATTGCTTTTGGTACTTGCAAGATTTTCATAATTTTTTTTGTACCGCGATCGTCAACTTCCCAGGTTTGACCAAAACCACAGTCTCCTAGTAGTTGAATTGCTTGATAACGCTGTTGTAATATTTGTCCAGAATTAATCATTTTCAGTAATTATGGCGCTACGCGCTAGGGAATAGGGAATAGGGAACAGGGAACAGTATACTTGTAAAGGCTTCCAGGATTTATAACTGTCCTAACCGTAATGCGTAATACTATATATGTACAATTTGACATACTCCCGACGCTCCCCTACGGGAGAGCGCGGGATTCTTCAGCCAGATTAAGCCCTGACCGCAGTTTTAACAGAAGTGATGTCCTCCTCCTGTGTTAAAACCTATTATTATTCTCTAATCTGCAATCCCTCGTACCTCAAACTGCTAATTTTTTTAGCCAACCCTATAACGAGAATAATCAATAAATTTATGAGCTAAATTTAACTTAATATGTATTAATAAAAAATAGGAAATATTAAAATTTTAAGACTAAAATTTTAGTCTTTTTCCCTGCATTACAACAAACTTAAATATATTTCTTTTATAGTAATTTTTTGACTAAACTTGGTATTTCAGAAGGTCGTCTGGCTACTGGTATTTTTGCCGCTCCAAAAGCTGTAATTTGAGTTGTAATCTCACCATCTAAATCAGATTTGCCTCCGCTAGTTCTAGCTCGAATTAAACTACTAGCATGGCTATAATTTTGATTTGCATGAGTATAAGTACCAGCAATATAAGCAACTACAGGTTTATCAATTGTTTCAGAAATATAAGAAGCTGCAACCTCTTCACCTGCGCCACCAAGTTCTCCAACTAATACAATTAATTCTGTATGCTCATCCTCGTCTAATATTTGTAACCACTGAAGAAAAGAAGACCCAACAATTGGATCGCAACCAATACTGACACAAATAGATTGTCCCAACTTGGATTTCGTTAATTCCCAGGCTACTTCATAAGTTAGAGTATTACTACGACTAATAATGCCAACTGGACCAGGAGTATAAAATTCAGTTGGATGAGTACCTAATAATAACTTATTTGGGACAATTATACCCGCGCAGTTGGGTCCAACAACTAGAGTTTCTGTTACCTCTGCTTTTCTCAGTAGCTTAACCATATCTAGAGGCGGTACTCCTTCTGTAATAATAATAATTTGTTTAATTCCAGAAGCGATCGCTTCTAAAGCAGCATCTAGTACCCGATAAGCAGGTACAACTATGACACTGGTATCAATCACACCTACTTTTGCTACTGCTTGTTCTACTAAACTAAATACAGGAATGCCATGCCATTCTGTTCCACCTTCCCCTGGACTAACACCTGCTACAACATTTGAGTTACCATAAGAATTGATCATTAAAGCTATCTGGGTAGATATTTTTTCTGTCAGACCCTGAACTACGACTTTG
>JBFRWR010000264.1:0-2884 GCA_051439685.1 Trichodesmium sp. | reverse complement strand
AAGTCTCCAAGAGAGTTAACAAAACCTAGTGACCATGCACCAGTTATTGTGGAATTTTGAAAAAAAGGAAAAAGGAATAAGGAATAAAGAATAAGGTAAGAAGGGAAAATCCAAGTAATAATTAGATAATTCTAGAAACCATTTACTATATTTAGTTAAGATAGGAATCTACAATTATTTTGTAATATTTTATCGTAGGGGTTTGGTCTCCAAACCCAAGCACAAATAGCATTGGGAAACCAAACCATTACAGTTTTTTTCACTAATCATTTCTGATGGCTATATTCAATAATTAATAATTAACAATTAATAATTAATAATTATCTCTCCCTCAAAGGAAGAGGATTGAATAAAAGGAAAATTTTTTTTGTTTCTCCTTGAAAGGAGAGGCTTTATACCTTTATTTTCCGGTAAATTTTTGATTCGGTAAATTTTTCGATTGAACTATTAATAGCTAACAAGAAATAATTATGTTTTTAGTAACAGGAGCAACCGGAGGATTAGGTTGCCAAATTATCAGAATTTTGACAGAAAAAGAAATGTTAGTCCGTGCTTTTGTTAGACTAAATTCTAGCTATTCTGAATTAGAAAATCGTAGGGTGGATGAGGCGACAATAATCATAAATCAGAACTACACTCGTTGCGGAAAAGATGGCCGGACGACGCAGTAACTCACCGAACATTAAGCACTAACCGCCATCTTAATCTTTGCTTGTGCATTTACTATCTTTAAAGTTAACAGTAAATTTTTTACTTGGTAAATTTTTCGATTGAACTATTAATAGCTAACAATAAATAATTATGTTTTTAGTAACAGGAGCAACCGGAGGATTAGGTCGCAGAATTATTAGGAGATTGACAGAAAAAGAAATGTCAGTCCGTGCCTTTGTTCGACTCAATTCTACTTATTCTGAATTAGAAAATCGTGGAGCTAAAATCTTTATCGGCGACTTAAAAATCGACAAGGATATTGATAAAGCTTGTCAAGGAATTGAATATATTATTAGTGCCCACGGTGGTGCGGGTGATGTTCAAGCGGTTGACTATCGAGCTAATATTGAACTGATAGATTGTGCAGTGAAAGTTGGTGTTAAACACTTTGTATTTATTTCTGTTTTAGGAGCTAATCGTGGATATGAAGATTCACCAACTTTTAAGGCAAAAAAAGAGGTAGAAAAATATCTCAAAGCTAGTGGTTTGAATTATACTATTTTGCAACCTTCTGGTTTTGCTTCTAATCTTTTACCACTGGCAGAAAGATTTAGAGATACAGGAATTTATCTACTTATTGGAGAGTCGAAAAATCGCACTTCAATAGTTAGTACAGATGATTTGGCAAAAATTGCTGTAGATTCTGTTTTTGTAGAAGCTGCTTGTAATCAAATTTTGCCTGTGGGAGGACCAGAAATTATTTCTAGAGGAGAAATTTCTCAAATATTTAGTAGAATTTTTAATCGGGAACCTATAGTTATTAATCCACCTTTATTTGTGTTTGATGGATTACGGAATACTCTAGGATTATTTAATCCTGAATTACAAAAAACTTTGGGTACTTTAAGAGTATTATTGGCGAATGAATTTTTCTGCACTCCGGAAGAAATTGAGAATTTAGAGAGAATATTTCAGATGAAACTGGAGTCTGTAGAAAGTTATATTCGTCGGAAAATGGGAAGTTAAATAATTGATAATTGATAATTGATAATTGATAATTACCTCTCCCTTTTAGGAAGAGGATTGACTAGAAGAAAAAAATAAATTTTTTTCCCCAATATAGCAGGGAAAAGGGAAAAGTGAGAAGTGATGGATAATTTATGGATTGATTTTATTTTTAATTTTTGGAGATATTTAATGGAAAATATTTAAAATTCTGACTCCTGACTTCTAACTACCACCAAAATATTACAACTGAAATAGGGTTACTATACACCTTAAACAATTACTCAAAAATTCAAAAAATGCAAAAACCTACAGATAATCAATATCCAATTAACGAGTTATTAAAACAGCGTTGGAGTTCTTTAGCTTTTACTGAAAAAATCGTTTCTTCAGAAGTATTACTTTCACTTCTAGAAGCAGCAAGATGGTCTCCTTCTTGTTTCAATGAACAACCTTGGAGTTTCATCGTTGCTACTAAAGAAAATACTGCTGAATATGAACGTCTTTTGAGTTGTATTGTAGAAGGAAATAAACCTTGGGCAGCTCTTGCTCCTGTGTTAATGATATCTGTTGCTAAACTTTCTTTTGACAGAAATAATAAACCTAATAGACACGCTTTTCACGATGTAGGTTTAGCAGTTGCTAGCTTAACTTTTCAAGCAACAGAAATGGGTTTAAGAGTTCATCAAATGGGAGGTTTTGATGTCGATAAAGCACGGGAATTATATAAAATATCAGAACAATATGAACCAGTAACAGCTATAGCTCTTGGTTATCCAGGAGAACCGGATATTTTGCCTGAGTCTTTACGAGAGAGAGAACTTTCTCCTCGCAGTCGTAAACCGATGAGTTCTTTTGTTTTTACTGGAGAATTTGGCAAGACTGCTTCATTTATTTAGTTTTTAAAGAAGCGATCGGCACTTGGCAATAGTATTTAATAGCAAAACTTTATAGTAGACTAACAAGGCGTGTCAGTCTACTATAAGATAGATTACTAAAATCAATCAGTTATTTTTCCCTACTCCCTATTCCCTCTCCTAGAAATAATGCCAGCAAAAGATACTTATCATCAAGCTGTCAAAAATGCTTTAATTAAAGATGGTTGGACAATTACTTTTGACCCGTATCCTATTAAATATGAAGAAGTTAAATTATTCGCAGATCTAGCTGGTGAAAAAATAATTTCTGCAACAAGAGAGGGGCAACAAATTGTGATTGAAATTAAAAG
>JBFRWR010000263.1:0-4323 GCA_051439685.1 Trichodesmium sp. | reverse complement strand
GATTTGCTTTTGTAGAAATGGAGACTGATGATCAAGAAGAAGCAGCAATTGCAGCACTGGATGGTACTGAATTGATGGGACGTAATCTCAAAGTTAATAAGGCCAGACCACGAGAAGAACGAGGTGGTAGAAGATAGAACTTCTCTAGTAACCATTAACAAAGTCAGATAAGGTAACTTTTGGATTAGTGATGTACAAAAGTTGTTTTTGTAACAGGGATTTTCAGCAATCCTACAAAAATATTTCGCCTTAACAGGTGGGATTTTAGACACAATTATTTTGATAAATTGTGTGAGGCAAATCAGATTTAATTCAAGGGATGGGAATTAATCCTATTCCTTTTATATTCTTAGATTATCACAATTTGATTCATGGTTTGTTCCAATAGGCACAGCGATCGCGGTAATATTTTAAGTATTATATGAAATCAGGTTTAACCGAAAGGTATTGGTTATGGGTGGCTATGATTTTTATCGCTGTAGAAACCGCGTTTGTATTAGATATGACTTGCTGATTAAATCTAAAAGTATTCAAGGATAACGATTTTAGCCTTTTTAAGTCTTGAAAAAGTACAAGGTTTTCCTTCTAGGTAGCTCAAAAAGTTAGGATCTTGGGTTGACGCGAGGCAGAAAAATCAAGGGATAATTTTTCCTCCTGCCTCCTCTAAATTCCTCATTCCTCCTGAATCCTGACTTCTGACTCCTGAGTCCTTACCCTACCATAAGACTTTTTCAGCAAACCCTAGATATATTAACTATACTGACATCTATCTCCAACAAACCCGGTTTCTCATAACACGCTCCTTAGATTTTATAGCTCGATTAACCAACGCCAACGGAAACTGGCAAAACTTCCTCCTAGAATTTAGTAAAGACATTTCATAGTTAATATCTATTTTTGACACTCCACGGACTAAAGTCGCGTGGATTTGTGACTAGGATCTGTAAATCGGGTTAAAACCACGATTGCCACATTGCACGGTTCCCGAAATATCGAAACAACCACATTGCCAGTACCGTACCGTAGTACGTATACACTACTCAGTCCACTAGGCGGTGTCAATTGCCACTACTCTCTCCGGCCTAAAGACCATTGAGCCTACTTTTTAAGTTATTAGTTAATTATAACATATTTTTTTGACTACGGATTAAAATCCGTCGAGTCGTTTCCATCCACCGCTTAAAAGACGGTGGTTTCCCACTTACCGAAATTTTACGATGAGCAAGACTCAAATCAGAATACTGAAAAAAATAGCCTTCAAAAGTAGTTTAAAGGTTTAAACTGTGTGTAAAGATGATTTGCAACTATAAGTAATTATGACTACTAATAATCCCGAAACTGTTTCTGTGGACAATACTTCTGCTGAGGAAGCAAGTATGAATGAAGTAATCGAAGATGAAACTAATCTTAGTTATATACAGGAGATTGAAACAGTCATCGCTGGTATGGCCGAAGAGCAAAAAGTGATGG
This sequence comes from Trichodesmium sp., assembly GCA_051439685.1. Taxonomy (GTDB): domain Bacteria; phylum Cyanobacteriota; class Cyanobacteriia; order Cyanobacteriales; family Microcoleaceae; genus Trichodesmium. The sequence continues at coordinate 2,853 of JBFRWR010000263.1, read as the reverse complement.
TGGCTCAAACTGAAACTGAACATTTGTGGAAGTTCAAGTATGGCAGTGTAGAGGTATATGTCAAGCTAACTGGAGAAACTGATGATGATACTTTCACCGTTTGGTCTTATGTGCTGAAGTTACCTGCGAAAAATGAACCAGATTTGATGCGTATGTTACTAGAAATGAATTGGGAATCGACAATGGAATCTCATTTTGCTATTGTCGATAATCAAATTGTAATTGTGGCAACTCGTACCGTTGCAGAATTATCTCCTGGAGAAATTTCGCGAGCAATTACTATTGTTGCAACTCTTGCGGATGATAATGATGAGGTTTTAGCTGCAAACTTTGGAGCGTAAATTTCAGGGTATTCCTAAACAGGTAAGAATATTATATCTCTTCGGAAAAAAGGGAGTAGGGAAAAATAATTGATAATTTCTACGCGATAACTGATTTTATTTTTGATGATCGGAGCTGTCTATTAATTAGGGCTTGCTGATTAATTCTCAAAGCATTGACAGATAAACCCTTTAGCTTTTTCAAGTCGAAAAAAGTACCCGCTTTTTAGAGCGAAAAGCTGAAAAAGTGAGTATTTTAGGCAAGAGTTGGGCAGAAAAATCAAGGGATAATTCTGACTGCTACCTCCTCTAAATTTCCTATTCCTCCTGACTCCTGACTTCTGATACCATGTCCGGATGATTAGGTATAAATACAATATTTGGTTTGGAGAGGATATATTTTAATTTCTCTCCTACTCCCCTACTCCCTTACTATCTTAATTATAAGTTTCAACCTGACATGATATGACTCCTGACTCCTACCCCTACCACTCATACTTTTTCAGCAAACCCTAATTATAAATCCTTAACAGAGTAGCAAATTGCTAGAATGTGATTCTCTAGATTTTTAGCAAAAGAGAGAGTTTTTCTCAGCAAGAGAGTAATTTTTTAGCTTAACTTATTATTAAGAGGCTGAATTGCTTCCTATACTTAATATCATGTCCGGTTGAATATAGTCATTTCAAATAAGGATGAAACACTTTCTAGATAAAGAAACACTCGTCCCAGTCTTATTCAGAATGACTATAGTTATAAATAAGAAGGGAGGACTCAGGACTCAGGACTCAGGACTCAGGACTCAGGACTCAGGACTCAGGACTCAGGAAATTAAGAAATAAAATAGGGGAAAAAGGTAGAATACAGGCCTCACACTCCCCACACTCCCCACACTCCCCACACTCCCCACACTCCCCACACTTCCCACACTTCCCATTAATATTCGCACATAGACCCCAAATCGGTTCTATAGTAGTTTAACTTCAAAATGATACGTTTTTTCCCCTGAAACTACCTCATAGCAAGAAAGCTTTGTCTCAATCTCAAGTTAAATGACTATAAATGACTATAACTTAGGTTTTGCGAGTTATTGTCAGGCAATATCCAAATTACGAAAAGCTAGGTAATATAAGACTTTTCGCTAAGTTTACAAATCAGCTCTTAGTGACTCGATATAACTTGTTAATCAAGTTTATTTTCCTATAGCTTGTCATAGTTTCGTGGGAAAAATCTCTTGATCAGCTTTCTTTTCCTAAGTTCTTATGTCACTTATAGCAATTCCCATAATGGTGAAGTAGAACAATCTAGCTTTGAGGGAACAGGGAATAATGAAAAGCTCAAAAGATAAATGTACTTCAGGAGCTTGGGAAACAATAGATTATATCAAGTAATACCAATTGACTGAAAAAATGTCACAAATAGTTAGTAGCTGATGAAGTGAAATAATAAGGTGAAATGATTATAAAACTTAGGTTACAACTTCCTAAAACCTCACTTCAGATTATCCAAATACTTTTCCACAAGTATCCTAGTATAACTATTCAAAGGATAATCAAAAGCAGTTTCAGGAGTCACCCACTCCCACCTAAGAATTTCTTGATTAGGAACAACATTCTCAGAATCTGAAACTGCCCAATAATTAACCATTATAAAATGAGCTTCCTTATAAAATTGAGGATCAAGTATGGCTTCATGGAACATAGCAAAGCTAATATCTGTTAATTTCAGTCCTACTTCTTCCATAAACTCCCGCCTCAGAGCAACCTCTAAACTTTCTCCCCAGTCAACTTTGCCACCTGGTACTCCCCATGTACCCTTCCATTTTGTTGTCTCAACAATTAATATTCGATCAGAAAGCCCTTGAACTAAAGCTCCGACAGTTATAAGGGGAAATTTTGGCTTAATTGCTAACTTTTCCATCATCCTCTGGTTAACTTTACCTTATTCAGAGAAAGTATACTTTACTATTCTATTTCTCGACACCATAATTCACAACTAATATTATTCCGGTACCATTGTTTGTATAGAACCGATTTATGATCTATCTATAAATAAAGATAGAGAGATGGAATATACTCAAATATTTTTCCATCTGAGCATTATTGGCAAATCTTTTTAGTTTTCTCTTTCCTCTGGAAATTCCTGCATTCGCGCCTTCTAAATCTTTTGCAAAGATACCAAATGACTTCTATAGCAGAATACTTTTGAGTATTGAGGCATTTAGGGTTAAATTAGCAGAGCTTACAGCAAACAGCTTTTGCTGTAAGTTACTTAACTACTTTTTTTCTCGCACGCTGCTGAACTACTTCTGGGGGTGGACCATAATCTCCGTCACTGAAGTATATTCGCTCTACTCTGTTTTCCGCTTCTACTTCAATCCACAGCCGGGCACCTCCAGCTTGACTTGCGTTTGGTTGGTGTGGTTGATAAACGATTTGGCAAGGTCCATGAATTTTCAGAGCGTGGCAATAATCTTTTTTATCTCCCACTTTCACAGCAACTGCTGGATGAGATGTTCCATTGTCTCTGTTGTAAT
>JBFRWR010000262.1:0-6744 GCA_051439685.1 Trichodesmium sp. | reverse complement strand
GTGCCTGGTTTTCAGCTCAACACGCTCAAAAAGGAGCGTATTTAGGCGAGAGTTAGGCAGAAAAATCATTCTTATAGCGCTACGCGCTAGGGAGTAGGGAGTAGGGAATAGGGAGTAGCAGACTTTTCAAGGGTTTTAGGATTTAGAAATGTCCTAACCGTGTCGGCGTAGCGCTATACAATTCTTGCTCCTACCTCCTGTGTCCTACCTCCTGTCTCCTGTCTCCTGTCTCCTGTCTCCTGTCTTTCATGCTACATTTTGTCGTGCAGAATGTAGGTTACAGATAAAGGTATTGGCCTTTTTTGGGTCGAAAAAAGTGCCTGGTTTTCAGCTCAACACGCTCAAAAAGGAGCGTATTTAGGCGAGAGTTAGGCAGAAAAATCATTCTTACAATTCTTGCTCCTACCTCCTGTCTCCTGTCTCCTGTCTCCTGTCTCCTACCCTCACCCATAATACTTTTGAGCGCAAACTCTAATTAAACAAATCTACTCACAGTTTCTAACAGAACTTCTTGATTAAAACTATCCTTAGTAATGTAAGCATTAGCTCCAACATCTGCTCCTCTTTGTTTATCTGCATCAGATGCTAAAGATGTGACTAAAATAATTGGCAATTCACTATAATTTTTATTTTCTCTAACTTTAGCAGTTAAACTTAAACCATCTAAATTCGGCATTTGTATATCAGAAATTAGAAGATCAAAAGAACGACTTTGTAGTTTATTAAAAGCATCTAATCCATCAACAGCAGTAACAACTTCATAACCAGCACTTTCAAGGATTCTCTTCTCTTGAGTGCGGGTGGCAATTGAATCTTCTGCCAACAAAATTAGACATTTTTTCTGAAGTTGATTAAATTCTTCATTATCTAATTGCTGAAGTTGGTGATAACTAGGAATAGATGCAGCTAATTTTCGTGCCGACTTAATCAAATCTTGAGGATTTAAAACCATACAAACATCCCCTGTTCCCAGAATAGTTGCACCAGTAATATTTCTGACTCTTTTTAAAAGTTGACTTTGAGGTTTAAGTACGACATCTTGTTCATCAACTAAAGTGTCAACAAATAACCCTAATTTTTCATTTCCTACCTTCAAAATAATACAAGAAATTTGCTGAATTATGCCTAGATTCTGATTATTAGTAACTGAAATTTCTAGCAAATCTGATAGTCGAGCAACTGATATTGGCTCATTCTCAAACAGAATTGTTTCTCGACCTTCAATAGTAAAAATTGATATCATAGACACTAATGAAGTTGTTTGAACACATTCAACTGGTAAAGCATAATAAACATTTTCAACAGTTACAATTAAAACATTTATTGTGGCTAAAGAAGTGCTTAATACTATTCTAATTACACATCCTACTCCAGGTTGAGATTCTATAATAATATTTCCTTTTAGTTCTTCTACATTGGTTTGAACTACATCTAAACCGATACCTCTACCAGAAACTTCTGTAACTAAATTTTTTGTAGAAAAACCAGGAGTAAAAATTAAGGATTGAATTTGTGATTCTGTGAGAGAAGCTAATTCAGCTTCCGTACAAACACCTCGTTTTATTGCTGTTTTTTTAATTTTCTCAATATCTAACCCTCGCCCATCATCTATCACTTCAATAACCACATTAGTAGCTGTATTATATGCTCGTAATTTGATTGTGGCGAGGGGATTTTTGCCTATTTTTTGCCTTTCATCAGGCATTTCAATACCATGATCTACCGCATTACGAATTATGTGCATTAAAGGATCTTTCATCTGTTCAATAATTCGTTTATCTGCTTTAGTTGCTCCACCTTCAATGATTAATTCTATTTGCTTATTTTCTTGTCTTGCTAAATCTCTAACAACTCTGGGAAAAATATTAAAAATAGTAGACAAATGCAACATTCGCAGAGTCCGAACTCCGCTTTCTATTTCATTACTAATTAAGTCAAGTTTGGCAATATCTTCATGGATATAATTTCTGAGATTATTGATTAGTAATCCTAAGTTTTCTAGTCTTTCTTCTGCTCGATGATGATAACTTTGTAATTGTCTGATGGCATAATCGTTAGTAGTATGACTAACATTTATATCATGGACAACAAAGCGATTTTTAAAGATATCTCGACTCCATTCTTCCCATAAAGTTGTGATTTCTTCAATTTCTGCTAGTCGATGAGCAAGTCTGATTTGAGTAACAGTTAGCTCTCCAGTTTGAGTCATCAAGGAATCTAGATTGCGGGTAGGTACACGGACTGTTTCAATATGATAAGAAGTTGATGAAGTATTTGTAGATTCAATTGTGACAGGATTTTGATCTGGTTCAGTTTTAGTAAAGGATAAGGTTGATGCAGGAGTCGGTGTTTCTGGATGAGTATCACTGGGTTGATTAGTGTTAGTTTCTGAAACATTTTGTTCTATTATTTCTGGTTCTAGAGTGGGGGGAGGAGAATCATTTTCTCTGTTTTTTTCTTCATCTTTTTCTTCATCTTTTTCTTCATCTTTTTCCTCATCTTTTTCCTCGTCTTTTTCCTCGTCTTTTTCTTCCTCCTTTTCTTCCTCAATAGAATTATTAATAGTTGGGGTTTCTGAAACTTCTGAATCTGTTTTATTTTCCTCTGGTGATGGTGCATTCATATTTTTAGCACCCATCATACTTGCTAAGATATAAACAATATTTATACCTGATGGTTCTCCGGTAACTGCTTCTTCGACAAGTTTACGAATAGCATCTAATCCGATGGAGAGGCGATCGCTAACTTCTACAGACATAACTTGCTCACCGCGTTTAATTTCTCCTAACAAATTTTCTAACTGATGAGCAAGTTGGGAGACTTCTTTAACTCCTAACATTCCCGCATCACCTTTTAAACTGTGAGCTTCTCGCAATAATTCTTCTAATTGTCCTAAGTCGTTTGGATTTTTTTCTAAATATAAAAAACCTTCATCAAGTTTTTGTAGATGTTCTTCGCTAGCTGTTTTAAATACTTCCCGTAGTTCAGCGTCTTCAATCATAATTTACTCCTTCATTATTTAAGTCAATAGATGAACCACATAGTCACAATTCATTAATTATCCATTATCCATTATCCATTATCCATTATCCATTATCCATTATTAAACTATAGTTTTAAGTTTAAGTGCTGCTTCATAAAGTTCTTGAGTCCTAGTTGTAACTTGAGAAATACTGTGAGCTGTTTCCGTAGCACTATAGTTAAGATTATTCATAGATTCAATTACTTTTTGCACAGCAACTGCTTGTTCTTCAGTATTGTGATAAATTTCTTGATTACTAGCAAATAAATGAGAAACAACTTGGGTTAAATTTTCAAAAGTTTTAGCTGTTTCTTGTGCTGTTTGAAAACTAGCATTTACTGTCTTTTTCCCCTGATATGTTACCTGGAGAGTAGAATTAATTGCTGTTTGAATTTCCGGCACAATTATATTAATTCTTTTGGCAGCTTCAGAACTTTTATCTGCTAATTTCCGAATTTCTTCAGCCACAACAGTAAATCCACGCCCTTGTTCTCCTGCTCGTACAGCTTCTACTGCAGCATTAAGAGCTAAAATATTAGTTTGCATTGCTAAAGAACTAACTAAATTTGCCAAAGTAGAAATATTACCAATTTGATTAGTTTTTTCACCAAGTTCCTGATTTTTTTGAGTAATACTATCAACAGTTTCTCTCAAATTCTGCATTTGTGCAAAAGTTTTTTCTACCATCTTACTTCCTTCTTTAGCTAAATTTAAAGCTTGACTTGCTGCTAGTGCAACTGATTCTGCTTGTTCAGATATTTCTTGAGAAGTTTCACCTAAAGTAGTAATATTATTATTAGTTTCATTGGCAACTAATGACTGTTCGGATGCAGTTTTTTCTTGGAGATTCATCGTTGCTAGTATACTATGAGAAAAAGCAGAAACATTATTAATCAAATTTTTGACAATTTGAGATATGTTCATTACAGTTACCCATCCAAGATATAAAAAAGTTATCATGGATAGAAACATCATGATCAAGGCAATTTTTTTAAAATAGTTGACTGTGGCAAATACATTTTTTTTCGGTAAGTCATAAACTAGAACTAAAAAATTATTAGCATCTTCTTCTCCTAAAATAATAGTATAATAAGTAATAACACTATCTATGTCATCTATAATATAATTCTGACCTCCAGATAAAATTTGATTAGTTACTTTTTGTGAATAATATTTTTGAATTTTCTCTTCTGTATTCAGTTCAAAACCCCATTGTCTTTGTAAATCGGGATGATATAAATAATAACCATCTTGATTAATCAGAAAATCCCTACCAAGACTATCTTGATTATCCTCTTTGAGTTTGGTAAAAAAACTATTAACTAGCAAATTACTAATTAAAATTCCTTGGCGTGTGCCATCTGTACCAAAAATAGGAACAGCATATCTAATAGTTGGTTTGTAGGGAATTTCTATTTCCCCTCCTTCGCGCTTAAGATTTAAAGGTGAAATATAAATTTCATTAAAACCTAATTTCATTGTTTCTCTAAAATAATCTCGATTTCCCTGATTTTGTAATTTATCTTTAGGGATAATTTTGACAGTTATGCCATCAGAATCTACGCGGATCATTTCATTACCATTTTCATCCAAATAACGTAAATGCATATAGTATGGTTTCGCTTCCATAAAAGCTTTAAAAATCACACTCAGTCGTTCTATCCAAAGATCGTAAGTAGAATTATCTTCAGGATCAATTCCGTTGTTATTTCTAGCTCTAACAATTCCTTGAATAGGAGGAATTCTACTGAGAAATAAGGTATCATCACTAATATTTTCTAAATAGTTTACTATATTGTCTGCACTATCATTTATTTTGCGATTCAGGTTAGCTAAAGCTAAATTTCGGAGGGCATCTGTAGCGGTATTAATACCATATAAACCTACTATAGATACAGGAATAATCGTGCTTAATACCAGAATAACAAGAATTTTATACTGGATTTTGGCAAAGATATTTTTGATCATTTATAGCAATCCTAAATTGTTCGCCACAAGTTTTCTGATAGCTAAAAAGAGCTGAAAACTTTGAAAATTATGACTCCCGACTCCTGTACAGGAAATCGCTCCTACTCCCAAAATACTGCAACCAATTAGAGGATTGCTATATTATGATTGAAAAGTTTGAATTTTTGATTAAATCATGTCTCTCAGAGACAAAGCAGTTTGATGCAGTTGTTGAGTACCAACCTTAGTTTGAGCAATACCAGTAGTATTTTCTTGTGCGGTTTGATTCAGATCATTCATCGCTGCTACTACTTGCTGAACAGCACCTGCTTGCTGTTGAGCATTCAAAGAAATTTGTTGAATGTTAACAGCAACATCATTAATAGCATTTACAATATTTTCTACAGCTTGAGTACCTTCTTCCGTTACTACTACAGTAGCATTTGTCGCATTCTGAATATCTATAATTAAAGAATTAATTTTTTCTGCTGACTTTCTACTCTCATCTGCTAATTTTCTAATCTCCACAGCAACAACTCCAAAACCTTTTCCATGTTCCCCTGCACGCACTGCTTCAACTGAAGCATTTAAGGCTAACATATTAGTTTGATTAGCCAAATCACTGACAATAGTTGTCACACTAGAAATTTGACTCAAATGTTCGCTTAAGCGCACAATTTGATTCCGAACTCGCTCAATTTTATCTTTTAAACTATTATGTTTTGTCTGATCATTACCACTAGCTAATCCTAATATTTGAGTAGCACCACCAGCAGCGGAGCTAATTTGTTCTGCAGATTGACGAGCAGAAGCACCTACTTCATCTATACTGGTTGTAGTTTGATTAACTGAAGCTGCTTGCTGCATTGCTAACCGCTCCTGTTCTTCTATTGTTGCAGCAATTTGGCTTGCTGATGCAGCCACAGCAGTAGCTTCCTGATTAATCTTATTAACTATGATGGAAATAATGAAAATACCAATTCCTAATACTGATACTAGAGAGATAATTGTAGTAGTCCAAACTATATTACCTAACTGTCTTAAATCTTCCTCTTGCTCTTTGCTTGATAAATCAAGCATCTCTTCTCCTCTTTCACTAAAAGTATCTAATTTGTCTGTTATTTCCTGAGATAACTCCTGGCCTATTCCAGTTCTCCATTGCTGAACTGCTGTATCTCTTTGATCGGCTTCCATTAAGTTAATTAACTCTTGGTGATATACCGTCAGATCGTTTACTAACTTACTCAGTTCTTGAAAGTTTTCCTTTTGCCATTGATCATCAATTATTTCGTCTAAATTCTCAGTCAGATTTTCATAATTCCTTTTGGCTTCATTGTATTCTCTTAAATAACTTGTGTTTTCTAGAATTAAGTATCCCCTAAGACTAGATAACATTCTCTCAATAGAAATTCCTAACTTACCCAAATTTGTAGTAACCAGATCGGTGTTAGCTAATTCTCGTGCATATTCTATAGAAGACTCTACATCACTTGATATAATTATCCCTGATATAACTGACATGAGAAGTGGCACTAAATATCCCGCAAAAATCCAATATCTGATTTGAAAAAATCTCAACATCATCTTATTTATACCTATAACTCTATAATAAATAAAATAACATAATTACAATATCTCAGAGAATCAATTATATCATGTCCGGATAAGAGCGATCTGGAAAAAACTTGCTCCTCTTTAATAGTTGAAAACTTCCTCTTTAATACTTAAAAACTTCCTCTTCTTCCCTCCTGACTCCTGTACGGACGTTGCATGCA
>JBFRWR010000261.1:0-10462 GCA_051439685.1 Trichodesmium sp. | reverse complement strand
CTCCTGTCTCCTGTCTCCTGTCTCCTGTCTCCTGTCTCCTGTCTCCTGTCTCCTGTCTCCTGTCTCCTGTCTCCTGTCTCCTGTCTCCTGTTTTTCATGCTACATTTTGTCGTGCGGAATGTAGGTTTTAACCTTTGCTTCGATTGCTATATATCAAATCCGCTGGGCAACAGAAGTGAATAAATTCGACCATTAGAAAAGAGTGAAAATTCCTTGTTTGTGGAGGGTTTGGAGACCAAACCCCTACGGGGCAAGAATTATACTAATACTACCGGATTTGATATTATTTCAGAAAAGAGATAGTAGGAACGTTGAATGCAACGTCCCTACAGATTAGGGGGAGAGAATTTTCATTAATGGAGCGAATGGATTAATTATCAATTATCCATTATCAATTATCCATTATTTACTTTGCTTCAGTAAAGTCAGCATCAATTACATCATCTCCACCAGGTGCAGAACCACCAGCACCAGGAGCATCTCCATTTGGAGGTGCGCCATCACCAGGTTCCCCACCACCTTGTTGATAGATATTGCTGCTAACTGTGTAAAGAGCTTGTTGTAACTCAGTCGTTAGAGATGTAATCTTCTCATCATCTTCTTGGGAAACAGCTTCACGCAAGTCCTTAATCAAACCTTCGATTTTTGTCTTATCAGCTTCAGGAACCTTATCTCCTAATTCTTGAATTTGTTTCTCAGCTTGATATGCTAAAGAGTCAGCTTGGTTCTTGCGGTCAATTTTTTCCCGACGTTCTTGGTCTGCAGCAGCATTAGCTTCTGCTTCTTTCACCATCCGATCGACTTCATCATCTGGCAGAGTAGAAGCACCTGTAATACTAATAGACTGTTCCTTACCAGTACCCTTATCTTTAGCAGTTACATTGAGAATACCATTAGCATCAATATCGAAAGTAACTTCAATTTGAGGTACACCGCGAGGTGCTGCGGGGATACCATCTAAGCGGAAAGTTCCTAAACTCTTGTTGTCGTTAGACATTTCCCGCTCACCCTGGAGAACATGAATTTCTACGTTTGTCTGACCATCCACAGCAGTTGAGAACACTTCTGACTTTTTAGTAGGAATAGTAGTGTTCCGTGGAATAATTTTTGTCATTACTCCACCTAGAGTTTCTACACCCAAAGATAGAGGAGTAACGTCTAACAAGAGAATGTCTTTAACTTCACCTGCTAATACACCAGCTTGGATCGCAGCTCCAACTGCTACAACTTCATCAGGGTTAACACTTTGGTTAGGTTCCTTACCCAGAACCTTTTTAACTACATCTTTAACTGCTGGAATACGAGTTGAACCACCAACTAATACTACTTCATCAATAGCTTTTTTATCTAACTTAGCATCCCGGACGGCATTTTCTACAGGAATACGACAACGGTCGATTAGATCGGAACAAAGCCCCTCAAACTGAGCGCGAGTCAGAGTTGTATCTAAATGTTTGGGTCCGTCTTGAGTAGCAGTAATGAATGGTAGGTTAATTTCTGTTTGAGTAACACTAGAAAGTTCAATCTTTGCTTTTTCTGCTGCTTCTGTTAAACGTTGTAGTGCTTGCTTATCTTTACGAAGGTCGATACCTTCTGCTTTTTGAAATTCACTAGCTAAATAATCAACTATTTTCTTATCAAAGTCGTCACCACCAAGGTGAGTATCACCAGAAGTTGCTAATACTTCAAATACTCCATCACCTACCTCTAAGATGGAAACGTCAAATGTACCACCACCAAGGTCAAATACTAAAATTGTTTCGTTACTTTTTTTATCTAAACCATAAGCTAGAGATGCTGCAGTTGGTTCGTTGATAATCCGCAGCACTTCTACACCAGCAATTCTCCCAGCGTCTTTAGTTGCTTGTCTTTGAGAGTCATTAAAATAAGCAGGTACGGTAATTACGGCTTGCGTTACCTGCTCGCCGAGATATTTACTAGCATCATCAACAAGTTTACGCAGAACTTGGGCTGAAATTTCCTCTGGAGCAAATTGTTTTTCTAATGATGGGCAATCTAATTTAACATTACCATTAATATTGAGAACTTTATAAGAAACTTCCGTAGTTTCATTAGTTACTTCATCAAATCTGCGTCCGATGAACCTTTTGACTGAGTAAAAAGTGTTTTGAGTGTTCATCACAGCTTGACGCTTGGCAATTTGCCCAACTAACTGTTCTCCCTTTTTGGCATAAGCTACTACGGAAGGAGTTGTGCGGAAACCTTCAGCATTAGCTATAACTGTAGGTTTACCACCTTCCATAACTGCAACGCAGGAGTTTGTTGTACCTAAGTCTATTCCTACTACTTTTGCCATAACAGTGTTTTTTCTCCTAAAAATACAAAATTTTTACTTATTTGTCAACCTTATTTTTTTGATTGACTTAGGGACTAAATCTTTAAAATTCAACTCAATAGGTTGAGTTTAGAGTAAGTCCAGTTTTTATACAGTCTTAAGATTAAGTTGCTTATATCTATACTGCGATTAATTAGACGATTTTATGAAGGCGTATTTACCGAACATCACGAAATCTTTAACTGTGAAGATTTTTTATAGTGTCACATCCTTTAACTAATACTTCGTCATAATTTGATGTTTATTTCCTACTTCAGAGATTTTTTAACAAATAGGAAATAATCTAGCCAGGAACTTTTTTGAAATATTTAAGTTCAAATCTATTTATAATTTACGCTCTTTTAGAGATACCTGCTATTGTGGCAAACCGTAAGTTAAATGTTGTGTTTGCCGTCTTCATATTTTTGTCTAGTTACTTGGAAATCTATTTATTAAGAGATTGTTGGTAAAGGAAATATAAAAAGGGAAAAGAGAACACTTAACTGGGAACAGGTAATCAGAAAGAAGAAATCAAGACAACTATTTTTCACTTAAAAATCTAGGGAATATATGTACCTTTCCACGTCTGGGATTTACCAGGGTTTAAGATTTTGAAGTCTTCCCTCTTTTAGATTTTAGTCACTCTAATCTCTCTTAATACTTGTTTTACAAACATTCTTTAATTGTTAATCTGTATCTATAGCAATCCTATTTTATTCGTGGCAAAAATCTTACTGCTTTTTAGGCTACAGGGAACAGTTCATTAATTGATAATGGATAATTGATAATTACCTCTGGTTAAAACCGTTCTTGATTGAATATCGGGAAATATCATTTCTTTTTTTCCCCTATCCAAGGGGAGGCTTTAAACCAGAATTATTTAATTATTAATTATTAATAATTGGGTAAGAGTTTCAAGTTTTTTATTTACTTTTTCATTGATCACAACCTATTTAGGATTGCTATATCAACTATTAATTAATAGTTAATTATTAATTATTCTGTAAATATCCCTTGATTTTAAACTCCAATATTTCAGGAAATAACAGTTTATTTTAAATTATATCTTTGATAATTAAGAGACTGTTTGTCAAATAAGTATTAAGAGAACGAATAGTTACTAAAATCCCAAATTGGTAAGATTTCCCAGAATTGAAATCCAGTAGGTATAGCATTTCCCAAAGTGATGAGGTACAGTTATGTTTTTGTCTTTTTGTTCCCTTTTCCCAGTTAAGTGTTCCCTCAAACCTAAAATTTTGTACCTCACGCTTTTTGGGAATTGCTAATAGATATATAGATAGGTAAATATATTCCTTAGATTTGGAAGTGAGAAATATTTGTGTTGATTTATGCCTCCCTACTCCCTATCTCATTTTTATCTTTCCTGATACATTCAATCTCTAAACAATTAATAATTACCTCTCCTAACAAAGGTAAGCTTGGCTATAATAAAAGTTTTTTTTTCTATAGAATAAAAGTAGTAGTATACAACTAGCCATCTCCTAAAAAAAATTTAAGTAGTTAAGGGAATACTATTTCTGGAAAACTACTAATTTTAGGTATTTTATGTTCCCAGTTAAGCGTTCCCTATTCCATACTTCTACTATCAAAGACTACTGGACTGACACAGCTAATTTTGTGCATTAGGGCGGGTTTACTTAATCTTAGGTTAAGCATGAAAATTATCGCTAAAACCCGCCCCTACTATTGCACCATTTAAAGTGTGTCGGTCCACTATATTTACAGGACTACCGAAATAAAATACTTCAGATCTTAATTAGGGCTTGCTGAATAAATATCAAAAGAGTAGCAGATAAAAGTATTGAGGATTTTAGGTTATGAAAAAAGTGGAAAAAGTGAGGATGGGTGGGGTAAAGGAAAACAGAAAAATTAAGGGGCTATTTTTAGATAGCCTCTTCTGCAACTCCCCTTTCCTCTTGACTGTTAACTACTCCCTACTCCCTAACCCCAGCATCAGACTTATGAGCGCCAACCCTAATTATTTAATTTAATAATTATGCAGTAAATAATCAGTAAGTATAAAAATTGGGTTAGAGCCATTTTGCGTATTTTTATTTATTTCCCTTGCTCCTATAACCATCATCCCATTAATTCTAATGTGTTTATAAAATTTATAAATCCTGACTCCTAACTGCCACTAAAATATTACATTAAAACTCAAATATAATTGATATATTGAGTTTTAATTGAAGCAGTTTTAGAACTCAAAAATATCTAAATTATCATTAATTATCAGAGCCTTGATCATTCGATTGAGAAACTATAGAATTTATTTGAGTAGGAAGAGTGAAAGTCACAATGCTCAAAAGATTAAAACTGCGATAACCATCAGATATTACATTTGCATATTCTTTTGAATAAAAAGGACCGCTATGATAAGCAAATCCTTCTCCTACTTCATATCTTATTAATTCTGGTAGTGAAGTAGTCACTACTTGAACTTGTCGTTCGTTTTGTGGCACTACTATTACATGATATCTAGCAGCATTTGGTTGTTGACTAATATATTCAGAAAGCAAACCGTCTAATTCTCCTGTAATTAACTTTTCTTGTTCAGAAACTTCTTCATCAATATTAATCAGAGCATTGATAATATCTTTTAATTCTGATACTTGTTTCTGTGGTGGTGAAATTGCCAAATAATCAGTTACATCTTGACGCAAATTTATGAGGTTTATGGCAGTATCTCCTATTCTGTTTTTTGTTAAACTATCCCAGGAAAAATTGATATTCCAATGGTCAGCAAATGATTGAATAAACTCTTTTTCTCTAGGATCAATTACTTCATCGATCATCGCTACTTTACCTAAAATATTGATGATTTTTTGAGCTCCCGAAGGTTTGAAAAATGATCTAGCTAAATCCCCAGCTTCTTTTCTTTCTAAATTAAGGGTTTCTTTGATTAAAGTCCAGAATCCTTTTTTTCTTTCTCCAGGAACCCAAAATGACATTCCTACAATTATATTGAAAACTGCCAAAGTAGCAAATATTGTACTGTCTATTAAACCCACATATTGTCTTTCAAAAAGATAGTTAAGTGAAAAAACAGATAAGGGAAATAAAGAAACTAATTGTGCCGTAACAGAGATACTTTCTACTACTAAACGCTCATGTTTTCGCTTCCAAATTTGGTTTGCTTTGAGGTATGCTTCTGTTAAAGAGAAGCCGATAGATAAAAAAGCTAGTATAGATACTGCCTTTTGAAACATTTCCATGATACTGCTCCAAAATGTAATTTTGATAGAGAATTTACAACTATAATATTAGCAATTCGCAGATAGGTGGTAATATTTTATTATCAGGAATTGGTCTCTTTTGCCAAAGCAAAAATAGGATTTGGCAATCAAACCCCTACAGTTTTGTTTACAAATCCTGTACGAATTAGTAATTATAATATAGAGTAGCTGATATTATTGAAATATACAAGTTTGAGATTTTAGGGATTAGCTAAGGATATTGCATATAACTTTTCTTAGGAGTAGGGAGAGAGAAGAAAAAAATACTGTACTTAATTAAGTCTAATAACTACTATAGTAATCCTAAATAGGTTATGACAAATTAAAAAGTCAATAACAAAGTTGAAACTCCCACTTGTTGACTGTTGCCAGATCAGCTGTTCCCTAAAAAGCAGTAAAATTTTTGCCACGAAGAAAATAGGATTACTATATATAGCAATCAGGAATTTGGTGTGATAATTTGACTATTGTTTTAAAGTGATTTTGTGTTTGCACTCTTGATATTTTTATCTATTTACTTAATATCTATTTGTTGATTTTTTTGACTTTTATTTAGGAATAAATTGAAGAGTAAATAGTGAGCATTCAGCTATTAGTAGCTTGGCTTTCAAGTATGATAAAAATTAAACAACTGCTAAGATTAATAATTTAGCTAAGATCAGAGACTGTTTGTCAAATAAGTATTAAGAGAACGAATAATTACTAAAATCCCAAATTAGTAAAATTTCCAAGAATTGAAATCCAGTGGGTAGATAGATATAAGTTCATTAATTGATAATTACCTCTGGTTAAAACCGTTACGGAATTGAATATAAGGAAATATTATTTCTTTTTTTCTCTGGTAGAGGGACAGCTCGCGGCACAGCCAAGGGGAGGCTAATAAAGCTGAATTATTTAATTAATAATTATTAATTATTCGGTAAATATATTCCTTAGATTTTGAAGTGAGAAATATTTGTGTTGATTTCTTCGGACCACTCCCTACTCCCTACTCCCTACTCCCTATCTCATTTTTATTTTTCCTGATACAAACAATCTCTCAATACTTTAAAGTCTACCTTAATAATATCAATATTAATATCATTTCCAAGTGAGAATAAGTTAATAGCTGATAGCTGAATGCTTACTTCAGGACTCGCCTTCCGCAGGAAAGGAAAGGAAAAAAAATTAATAATTACCCATACTTAAAATAAGGGGATTGACAATTAAGATTTTTTTTTGATTTTATCCCCTTAAAATTTGATGCTTTAAACCTGAATTGTCTAATTATTAATTATTACAGCAGATTCCCTACTTCCGAGATAAAACTAATCCTCATAAATATTTTTTTCTATTACCTATACCCAGTTCCCAGTTACCAGTTCGCGGAAAGTGCTGTAACTATTAATGATTAATTATTTCGTCAGGAAAAAAGCTGTTTTAACTACTAGCCCCAATTATTATTAATTATCAGATACTTCATCATTTGATTCAGAAACTATAGAATTTATTTGATTAGGAAGAGTTACAGTCACAATGCTGAAAAAATTAAGACTGCGATAACCATCAGAAATTACATCTGCATATTCTTTTGAATAAAAAGGACCGCTATGATAGCCAAATCCTTCTCCTACTTCATATTTTATTAATTCTCGTAGTGAAGTCGTTATTACTTGAACCTGTCGTTCATTTTGTGGCGCTACTATTACATGATATCTAGGAGCATTTAGCTGTTGACTAATATATTCAGAAAGTAAGCCATCTAATTCTCCCATGATTAGCCTTTCTTTTTCGGAAACTTCTTCATCAATATTCACCAGAGCATTAATAATATCTTTTAATTCTGATACTTGTTTCTGTGGTGGTGAAATTGCTAAATAATCATTGACATCCTGGCGTAAATTTATCATATTTATAGCACCATCTGCTCCTTTATTTGTAGTGAAATTATCCCAGGAAAAATTAATATCCCAATGGTCAGCAAATGATTGAATAAATTGTTTTTCTCTGGGGTCAAGCACTTCATCAATCATAGCTACCTGGCTTAAAATATTGATAATTTTTTTAGCTCCCGAAGGTTTTAAAAATGACTTGGCTAAATCTCCAGCTTCTTTTCTTTCAAAATTAAGGGTTTCTTTGATTAGAGTCCAGAAGCCTTTTTTTCTTTCTCCGGGTACCCATAATGACATTCCTACAAGAATATAGAAAACTGCCAAACCAGCAAATAATATGGTGTCTATTAAACCGATATATTCTCCGTTAAAAAGATAGTTAAGTGCAAAAATAAATCCCGGAAATAAAGAAACTAATTGTGCCGTAACAGATATACTTTCTACAACTACACGCTCATGTTTTCGCTTCCAAATTTGGTTTGCTGTTAGGTAGACTTCTGTTAAAGAGAAACCTATAGATAAAAAAGCTAGTATAGATACTACTTTTTGAAAAACTTCCATAATACTTTTCCCAAATGTAATTTGGATACAAAAATTACCACTATAAAATGTATAACATAAATTTGATTTATTCCCTATTACCTATTTCCTAAAAATATAAAATCTTCTCACAATTGAAATAAGATGGATATATTAAAAAATTATACTTTGCTCAATAAGAACTTGATTTTTTAGTATGGATGATTTACACTGGTTAAAACCTTTTGCCCAATGTAAAATGTAAATTTATTTCTGAATATTTATAATTTTGTCTAGCTTTTGCCAAACTAGAATAAAATATTAGTAAGTAAGTAGATAAAATTCTTTATATAGCAATGAGCGCTGGTATATTTACAAATTGCATGAGGGGCCAAACAGCTCAAAGTCTTATATTATCGGCAATTTATTCCCCCTGTTGCCTGTAGCAATAGTGCCTGTTGCCTGCACACAGCGCTATATTTTCCCTGATTAGTTTAATATCCCAAAGTAACTGTCAGTGTCTACTACAATTGGATGTGGTTTTAATTTCCATCAAATTTCCATTTTTTCTTTGTTCAAGTATTTCTTAATTAGTGATAATTATGATGACCTGATTCCTATTTTTTACCTGATTCAAATATTAAATTAATTATGTGTAGGTACTTATTAATTAGAAAAAAATAAGGTCTCCTGCTTCTTTTAGAGGGATGAAAAAAAATAAACTTCAGTATTTCTCAAGCCTTCAGCTAAAACCAGAAGTTACTGTTAAAGAAGTTCCTCTGCAGAAGGCTAACAGAGAGACTGTTTTTCAATAATTGATAATGGATAATTGATAATTACCTCTCCCTTTTAGGAAGAGGATTGACACTTAACAGGAAAAGATTTATTTTTTTCTCCTTGTAGAGCAACAGCTCGCGGCAAAACCAAGGAGAGGCTTCAAGGTGTGAATGATCTAATTATTTAATTATTTAATTGCTTAATTATTAATTATTTGGTAAAACAAGTATTAAGAGAGTTTAGAGTGGCTAAAATCTAAAAGAGGTAAGACTTAAAAAGATTAAAATCTGGTAAATACCAGAGGTGGAAAGGTTCATATATTCCTAGATTTTTAAGTGAAAAATCGTTGTCTTGATTTCTTCTTTCTGATTACCAAAAAAATGTGGTCTAAAGCCTCCCTTTTTCAAGGGATCAAAAAAAGGCTATTCCTGATATGAAGGTGCATCTCATATTTGCAAAAATACTTTTTTCCTATTCCCTCTTCCCTCTTCTCTATTCCCAGTTAAGTGTTCCCTAAAAGCGATAAATTTTTGGCTTTATTCTTGCATTGAGATGCACCCTGATATGAAGCTTCTTGCTTTCCTACAGAATACTGCACAAACAGCTAGAGGTACTGTTTCGCTGCGCGACATGAAAAACGCAGTTCCTCCGATAGGAGGCTAACTGAAATGACCTGTTCCTAGTTAAGTCTTCCCTTTTCCCTTTTTATATTTCTTGATACATTCAATCTTTGATAACTGATAACTAATAACTAATAACTAAAATGACTGTTCTATCTTCTGAATTAAAACAAAAATTATCTACTCCACTAAAAATTGGTAACTTTGAAGTTAAAAGTCGCGTACTTCAATCACCATTATCAGGAGTAACAGATTTAGTATTTCGTCGTCTAGTACGTCGTCATGCTCCAGAGTCGATGATGTACACTGAAATGGTAAATGCTACAGGGTTACATTATGTTAAAGAATTAACTCAAATAATGGAGATTGATAATAATGAGCGACCAATAAGTATTCAATTATTTGATTGTCGCCCAGATTTCTTGGCAGAAGCAGCAGAAATGGCTGTAAAAGAAGGAGCTGATACTGTTGATATTAATATGGGTTGTCCTGTTAATAAAATCACAAAAAATGGCGGGGGTTCTTCTTTATTAAGACAGCCAGAATTAGCTGGAGAAATTGTTAGTAAAGTCGTAAAAGCTGTACCTGTTCCTGTTACTGTAAAAACTAGAATTGGTTGGAGTAATAAAGAAATTAATATCCTTGAATTTGCTAAAAGAATGGAAGATGCTGGTGCCCAAATGTTAACTTTACATGGTCGGACTCGTGCCCAAGGATATAATGGCCCGGCAAAATGGGAATGGATTACTAAAGTTAAGGAAATACTTTCTATTCCAGTTATTGCTAATGGGGATATTTTTTCTGTGGATGCTGCAATACGTTGTTTGGAGGAAACTGGAGCAGATGGAGTAATGTGTTCCCGTGGTACTTTGGGTTATCCTTTTTTGGTAGGAGAAATTGATTATTTCTTGAAAAATGGTGTAGAAAAAGTATCACCGACTGCAGTAGAAAAACTAGAATGTGCTAAAGAACATTTACAAGCATTATGGGAATATAAAGGCGATCGCGGGATTCGGCAAGCTCGTAAGCATTTGACTTGGTATTCTAAGGGTTTTCCGGGAGCAGGTGAGTTGCGGGGTAAGT